>JABDBW010000004.1 GCA_013288485.1 Bacteroidota bacterium | reverse complement strand
AAGAAAAAACACCCTCAACATATATATTATTTTGAGCATCGAAGCAAATATTAGTACCATAACTCGTTGCGCTGCCTGTTATTATCTTTACCCATAGCAAAATCCCTGTAGACGTATATTGCGCAATATAGGTTGAGTTAAGCTGGTTAACATTAAATGCTGCTCCTAATGGATTAAAATTTACGTTACCATTCAAGTATCCAGTAATAGTAATGTTGTCGTTATTATCAACTATAACTCCAATAGTTGAATTGTCACCTCCACCCGCAGCACCCAGATCAAAGGCCCATACGATGTTACCTGTAGCATCATATTTAGTTATTAACCCATCAATATTGCCTTTTGCGGTATAGTTAGTACCGTTCACACTAACCGTTGATTGAAATTCGGATGCTATTAATACATTGTTTTCATGATCATTCGCCACCTTACTCCCAAAATCTGTCCCTGATCCCCCTATCGTTTTAGCCCACAAAAAATTACCGTTACCATCCACATGAACAATAAAGGTATCGCTCCCGCCTGCATTAGTCAAGTTGAAAACTCCGGGGCCAGGATCTGCATCCATTGTTGGTGAAAAGTATTGCCCTGTGATTGTTATATTGCCATTACTATCAAAGTCGAGCCCGTTGGGTGTATCCGTTCCATTTCCTCCAAGAGAAACAACCCATATTAGCGCTCCATTTGTATCATATTTAGCTATAAAAACATCAATACTTCCATTGATGGAAGTTAGATTTTTCACTGCAGGTGATGGGTCAAAATCAACAGTTCCGCTAAAATACCCGGTAATATAACTATTATTTTGAGCATCAAGCTTCATGAAAGATGATATGCTTGAGCCAGTTCCTCCCATGTCATCAACCCATTTAGGCACAGAAGGAGACACTTGACAAATAGCAGCCAACGGGAATAACATTATAAAAAAAACAATGCTAAAAAAATTTTTGATGCGGAAGGACATTTTTGATACAAATAGCACTTCAATTTATAAAAGTTATTTAATAAAACGAAGTGCTTTTTTTAAAGTGGCATCAACTTTATCATTAATATCGGCAGATATTTTAAAGTAATAAGACAATAAAGCATAAATAAAAGCAGTAACTCCACTACGCACTACAATATCCAAAAAAACGGGCATCCTCCACAAATATTGCCCTGCCAGCCAGCTTACCAAAGTAACACCTATTACCAGTAAATGTTTATAAGTAAAAGGCTGCATTTTAAACCTGTATTTTATATAAAGCCACGTAGCAAAGTTTAAGCCCGTGATAGTGAGTAAATAAGAAATAGCCGCCCCCATACCCTGGTATTTGGGTATCAGCACATAATTTAACCCAATGCAAAATATGCTGGCCGCAATAACAAACGCGGTAATTAGCCTATATTTATGCGAGGTTGAAATAATATAGGTATTTAATCCACCGGTAATATCAACCAAAAAGCCAAGCCCTATAACTATGAACAGGCTGAAATATTTTGGATCAGTAAATTCTTTATTGCGGGCTATAGCATACAAATTTTCGCGGTTCACAATGATGCCGATAAATAACAAGCAGCCAACAACCATTTGAATGATGGATGTTTTATAGTAAACTTCAATAATATTTTCGCGGTTATTCGATTTCCATGAATCAGCAACAATTGCATAGGTGGTGCGACTTAGCGCCTGTGCCGGCACACTTATTACCAGCGCTATATTAAAGTACCAGCTATAAACACCCTGAACGGCATCGCCAACCATCGAGCTTAGCATAAGAGTATCAACCTTTTGCAACAGCACATATATAGCGCTCGAAACGAGGGTAAAAAATCCAAAGTTTATCACTTCACGCTTCTTTATGGCTTTAAAGCGATAATCGGTTAAACGGTATGAGAATTTACCGCTGACTACTATGCTTATCAATAGCAATAAGGAGATAACGCCGTTACTGCCGATATACAGCACTATAAAATCTTCAAAGTTTATCCATTTTGCAGCTATCATTAACAGCAAAGCCGTTGTAAGCAGCCGCAGCAAAATATTTTGCAGAAAATTGGAATAGATAGTTTGATATACAATGCGCCCCGTCATTTCCAGGTAGTTGAAGGATAGCACAAAGAACGAAAGCGGTACCAGGTAATAATAATAATGGGCGAACAAAGGCGATTTTTGTGAATAGGCCGCCAGTATTTCGTGCTTAAATGAAATATATATAAGCGTGGCTGCTATAAAACCGCCTAATGCTAAGCCTGCTGACCAATGTATAAAGCCGTTGTGCTTTTTATCATCCGTGCGGTAAAAAGGGAAGTATTTGGCTAAAATACTGGGCACACCCATTGAAGCAATGAGCGAGTAAAGTACGGATATGCTTATAATTAAATTATAGAAGCCGTACTCGCCTGTATTAACAAAGAAAGGGAATAACAGCACGGTATTTATATACGCTATTACCATACCTATGTATGATACCGCGGTATTTTTGTAAGCCTGTGCTTTTACTATTCCCATTCTGTATGCTAATATTTTATACCGATGCGCCCGGTATAATCTATCCGGTTAAGCAGTAAAGGTAATTTTTCAGCCGCTATATATTCATCCACCGCTTTGCGTGCCCCTTCCCAATGGCCGTAATCATCAATAATAATAACGCCGCCCGGTACCAATAAAGGGTACAAATATTTTAACTCATGGGCGGTAGACTCATACCAATCCGTGTCAAGCCTTAAGAGTGCTATTTTTTGCGGGATGTTTTTCGGGATTGTATCTTCCACTTTTCCTTTTACATAATGCACCTTAGTCGCCGGGTATTGCAAACTGCCCACATTTTTCTGTACTTCCTCCAAAGCTGAATAACACCAAACCGAAGTGGCATCTTCACGGTCGCTGGTGTTTAACAGTTCATCCGCGGCAGTGCCGGTAAATACTTTATCATATTCTGTTGGTTCCGACATTCCTTCGTAGGTATCATATAAATATATTTCCCTGCCTTTATCGCCTGCCTTTATAAGGGTATCAATAGCCGCCATGGTACTTCCCCCGCGCCATACGCCGCACTCTACAAAATCGCCTTCAATGTTATTTTTAACCAGGTAGTTTACCGCGTTGCATAAAGAGGCGATGCGTTCGGGCGTGGTCATAGTATAAGGTTTTACCTTCAGGTAAGTATCAACGGTTTCTTTATCAAAATCGGCAGGCAGGCCGTTTACAATTAACCGGTCATCCGGCTTAACAATATCATAACCAAATTTTTGGAGTATGGCGCGTATGGTTTTTCTAAGCATGTTTGTTTTCTTTTATGGCCTGTTTTAGTATTTCTGCTAATTTATTTATCCTATACGTTATATCGTAATTTTCACGAATATAAGCTGCCTCTTTAGCGCCAATTGATGCGGCAAGCGTTGCATCGCCCGCCATCTTTAACATATGATCTGCCATACCTTCTACGTCATGTTCAGGCACCAAATACCCCGTTTCTCCATTAATTACAGCTTCTTTTATTCCCGCGTGTAAAGTACTCACAATTGCAAGCCCTGAAGCACCTGCTTCTAAAATTGTATTTGGCATGCCCTCTTTGTCACCATCCGACGCCGTCACAGAATGTTGTACAAAACATCGTGTTTTTTGCATTAATACCTGTACTTCTGCGGAAGAAAGAGCACCTGTAAATGTTATTTTATCAGATAGTTTTAAGTTGCCTGCAAATTGTTTTGTAATATCAAACAAGGGCCCGTCACCTATCATCCATAAATGAGCGTTAGGGAACCTAGCAACTACGGTATCAAATGCTCTTACTACTGATGTGGGCGATTTTTTTTCAACAAACCGCCCTACAGCTAAAAAGTTAATTCCTGATGAAGCAACATCTGCTATAGAGAACTTTGAAGTGTCCACACCGTATGGATTCAAAATTATTTTATTAGTGGGTGCTCCTAGTTCCTTTAGCTTTTCAACCATATCGCCCGATACGGCAACAATAGCACTGGCATATTTAAACGCCTTTTGATATCGCTCATTATAAGTAGCAATAGTTTCTGCATGATACGCGTCAGCGCCGTGAAAATGAATAACCAACGGAACATTTGCTATTTGGCAAGCCTCTGTCACCATAGCGCCAACCATACCATATTCAGCTAATACTACATCAATAGTGTGCTCTTGCAGATAATTGGCCAAAGCACGGGTCCTAACTTTAATATCCTGTTTATTGAATATTTTTTTTTGAACCAGGTAATTTAATAACCCAAATAACCCTTTAATAATATACTTATCATTATGGTCATAGACGGGAAAGATACCGCCATACAGTATCTTTTTATTTCCGGGAAGTCGGTTAACGTGTTCCCTTATAAAAGTTTCTGAATACGATTCTTTATTGGGTTTTATGATGCAGAGGTTAAATTGTTCCATCAAATTACCTTAACGGTTTTTGGGCCAGTACAACATATAAAGAAGCGTCGCGGTTGCGCTGTGACTGCGAGTTTATTTTATTAAACAACATGATCTTAAGCTGCATTATAAAAGCAAACGGCGGCCTTAAAAATTTAGGCAGTTTATTAATGATGGAATCCTGCAATAATTGCAGGCCGCTCGCAGCCAAACCCATTATCCCGAAAAATGAGGTAATCGTAAATCCTTCATCCTCAACTGTTTTTCTTAACCCGGCGCTTGTCCAGCGCCAATAATCATTGGGTGTTGGGTGATAATACCAATAACCATGCGTAGTTAATATAATAGAGCCACCGGGTTTTAATATACGTAAGGCTTCCTTTAAATAACCCGAAGGCGTGTCTACATGCTCCAGTACCTGGTTCGACAACACAATATCGGCATAATTGTCGGGAAGGGTGGTTTTGCTATCAAAACCAATATGATGGTCTGCTTTGGGGTTCATTTCCAGGTCCACGCCCAGGTATTTGCCTACATTCGGTTCAATTACCGAACGATAGGGCATATCACCACAACCAAAATCAACTAACAGCAAATTCTTATCATTTGCCGTCAGTTCATTTATCCGTTGTAAGGTTGCATCTCTTAAATGAGAGAGGTGTACATAACGCGCGTGGAATATGGTGGGATTTAGCCGGTCATTATCATTCATCCGGCTAATTTAATTCTTTATTCTGATTTGATTAAATTATCAATATTTATAAGTGTAAAGCTTTTGAATATCATTTAAACTAAGTGCCCTGTTATATATCCTAATTTCGTCAAGCGACCCGCGAACGAAATAGCCATTTGCTGAAACGCCAGGGTTATCTCTGCCAATATACAGTGCCGCAGTTATTGTATATGGAGGAGAGGGTATACCACTTGTTACATTATCCAACACACCATCCACATATATGCTCACCTTTAACGTAGTCACACTATAAGTAACGGTTACCATATGCCATTGGCTAAGGCCAACTACTTTAGTTCCTCTGGCCGTAGGGCTGGTACCGCCCGGGCCGAAAGTCACACCTGTTGCTATAATACCCCATGCCCAGCCATTATTATTGCCCACAATATGCTTTGTTAATATATTATTGCCGGAAGAATTATATGAATCTAAATATACCCATGCGCTGAGCGTGAAATTAGTATTATTTAATCGCAGATCCGCATTATCTTTTACTGAATCGCAACTAGTTGTTCCGTCAAAATGATAGGCGCTATTGGCTTTTCCATTTCTATCGGTAGTTAAAGTTAAATTATTTGGCGTGCCAGTATTGCCTCTTCCCGATGAATCGATAACACTCCCGTTAAACGCATAATATGCAATCAACCCTACCTTCAAACTATCCACTGTAGGCGTAGGTGTTACCGTCACCGGGTTCAACTTTTTACAAGAACTTATAACTCCAAGTGTAGCTAATGCAAAGCATAAAATGGCGAGGTTTTTCATTTGGCTGGTTTTAATTTATTAATAAAAATACTATTTTTTTAGTTTTATGCAATAAAGCACAATAAAATAACGGAGGTTATTATTGTATTGTTTTAATTTATTAAACATAATAAAAAAAGCCCCATTCGCGGGGCTTTTCCTTTAGTAGCCTATTTATTTTATTACACCTGGAATTTCTTGGCGTTTATTCTGCGTTCATTTTCGTTCAGGAATATTTTACGCATACGGATGCTTTGCGGCGTAACCTCAATATATTCATCAGCCTGTATATACTCCATTGATTCTTCAAGCGAAAACTTAATGGCGGGCGCTATGCGCACGTTAGTATCGCTGCCCGAAGCGCGCATATTGGTTAATTGCTTGCCCTTGGTTAAGTTAATAACCAGATCGTTATCGCGTATGTGTTCGCCTAAAACCTGGCCCTCATAAACATCAACTCCCGGATCGATATGGAAACGCCCGCGGTCCTGTAGTTTATCAATGGCAAAAGCGGTTGTTTTACCGGTATCCATTGATACCAGCACCCCGTTCGAGCGGCCCGGTATAACGCCTTTCCACGGCTCGTACGATTTAAAGCGGTGCGCCATAATAGCCTCGCCGCCGGTAGCGGTAAGTACATTGTTACGCAACCCGATAATACCACGCGCCGGAATTTCAAATTCGAGGTGCTGCAGATCGCCTTTGGGTTCCATTACCAGCAGATCGCCTTTGCGCTGGGTTACCAGCTCAATAACCTTACCGGCTACTTCGCCCGGTACATCTACTATCAATGTTTCAACCGGCTCGCATTTTACACCGTCAATTTCTTTTATAATAACCTGCGGCTGGCCCACCTGCAACTCATATCCTTCGCGGCGCATAGTCTCTATCAATACCGATAAATGCAATATACCACGGCCATACACCAAATAAGAATCGGGCGACTCGGTTTCAATAACCTTAAGCGCCAGGTTTTTCTCCATTTCTTTATATAAGCGGTCGCGTAAGTGACGCGAGGTTACAAACTTGCCCTCCTTACCAAAAAATGGCGATGTATTAATGGTGAACAGCATATTCATGGTAGGCTCATCGATATGAATTACCTCCAGTTGTTCCGGCTTATCAAAATCGGCTATAGTATCGCCAATGTCAAAACCGTCAATACCTACAACCGCGCAAATATCGCCTGAGCTTACTTCGGTAGTTTTAACTTTTCCTAAGCCTTCAAAAGTATACAGTTCTTTTATTCTTGATTTTTGTATGGTACCATCGCGTTTCATTAATGATACCGGCATGTTTTCTTTAACCGTGCCGCGCGCAACACGGCCTATGGCAATACGGCCCACAAACGACGAATAATCCAGCGAAGTTATCTGCATTTGCAACGTGCCTTCGCTAACAGGCGCCGGCGGAATGTTGGCTAATATCGCATCCATTAACGCAAAAATATCAGTAGTTGGTTTTTTCCAGTCGGTACTCATCCATCCTTGTTTGGATGAACCGTAAATTACCGGGAAATCTAACTGGTCCTCGGTAGCGTCAAGGTTATAAAACAATTCAAATATTTGTTCGTAAACTTCTTCAGGACGGCAATTTTCTTTATCAACCTTGTTTACAACCACAATAGGTTTTAAGCCCAAAGCCAGGGCCTTTTGTGTAACAAAACGGGTTTGGGGCATAGCGCCTTCAAAAGCATCACAAAGCAGCAAAACACCATCGGCCATTTTTAATACGCGCTCAACCTCGCCGCCAAAATCGGCGTGGCCCGGTGTATCAATAATGTTGATCTTAACATCCTTATACATTACCGATACGTTTTTTGAAACGATGGTAATACCCCGCTCGCGCTCCAGGTCGTTATTGTCCAATATTAACTCACCAGTTTGCTCATTATCCCTGAAGATGGCGCAACTATGTAATATTTTATCAACTAAGGTAGTTTTACCGTGGTCAACGTGCGCTATGATCGCAATATTTCTTATTTTTTGCATGAAATGCCTTTAAAATTTGGCGCAAAGGTACGGTTAAAAAGTGGGGTTTGAAAGCGCTGCAGGGATTTAGCTGTAGTGTTTACAAAAATATAACTGCCAGATTACATTTATAGAATACGCCTGTAAATACCCGCCGGCAAAAACAATGCATAAATTCGCAGGTTAAAGGAATCTTTATGGTGATAAGAAAAGCAATTATCCCATATCAAAGTAAAAAAACATAAGTTAAATACCAGGTGTTACTTATATGCGTATATATAATAATATTGTATTAATTTTGTGATCATGAATATACAAACAATCCTGATCTTAATAATATTTGCAGCAGCTGTACTATATATCGGCAGGTTGATGTACCGGAATTTGTTTGCAAAAAAAAGTTGCGGCGACAACTGCAAATGCGGAGTTGATTTTTCAGGCATTAGCACGGATAAAACCAATAAATAAACCATAGCCGAGTATTATAACCCGATAAATTTTTATTAAACTATTTTTAATAAATGCCCAATAAGCAGGTCTTTCAAGCTGACACCCCTGGCAGGTGGAACCGTTTCAAATGGCTTAGCCGAATATTAATTATCGTACTCGCGGGCAGTGTACTGGGCTCTGTTATTACTATAACATCCAAACAATATCCTAATTTGCCAAATTTAGATCCGGCCCCTAAAAAACTATCGAAAGAGGAAGTACTGCAACTAAAAAAAACCACCAAGTTTAAAGATTTTAAAGCGCAAAAATCGCAAATAGAACAGATCATCCGCGACAGGATAGCCCATCAAAAAAAACGCCCCAATAATAAAGACCGTATTAACGCGGGCTTTTATCTCCCGTGGGAACCCCAGGCTTACAACTCATTGGTCGACAATATATCAAAACTGGATATGATCGTATCCGAAGGGTTTTTTGTTAAGCCGGGTGCTGATACCATAATGGCCAAAATTGATACGGGGCTAATGAATGTAAATAAAAAATACAAAAAGCCCGTGCTGATCACCATCTCTAATTATGTTAATGTTAACAATATTTCGGGTTACTATGATACGAAGGATATTAACCGTATACTTAAAAGTAAAAAACTACGCGCCACTTTCATTAATAGCATCCTTAACCAATTATTTAAATATAAATTCACCGGGGTTGACCTTGATCTTGACGATATTAAAGACCGCAACACATCCGATTATATCGCGTTCCAGCAAGAATTGTATAGAGTTCTGCATTCGCGCGGGTTCCTGGTAACTCAAAACGTTGTTCCGGAGGATGAACAGTTTGATATTACACGCCTGCAGCATTTTAACGATTACTTGTTTATTATGGCTGTTGACCAGCATAACGATGGAAGCAATGCCGGCGATATATCAAGCCAGCAATGGGTTGAAGAAATATTAGATAATGTTTGCTCAAAAATACCCAGCGAAAAAATAATTTTAACCATCGCCGCCGGCGGGTTTGACTGGCCTGAAAACAACGTGGGCACACCTGTAGGTTACCAGCGTGCCATGAGCAGCGCACAAGCTAATAAAAGAACTATTACTTTCGATCCGGTATCAGCCAATTTGCATTATACGTATACCGACGAGCGGGAATTAAACCATGACGTTTATTTTGCTGATGCCGCCACCAATTTTAATATAATACGCATGGCTGATGATTGGGCCACAGGCGGCGTAGCCTTATGGCGCCTGGGTTTTGAGGACCCGCGTTTATGGGCCTTTTTTCAAAAAAATCTTTCTATTGATTCATTAAGAAAAACCGGCATCGATATTAAAAGATTAACCAGGGTGGGCCTAAACAACCGGATAGATTATGAGGGCGACGGCGAAGTGCTTGACTTGATGACCAGGCCCGATACAGGTAAAATTGATATACAGTTCGACCAGAACAACTTTGTTATTACTAACCAGCGCTATATAAAACTACCTACAAAATACGTGATCAGGAAATATGGTTATGCTGAGAAAAAAATTGTTTTAACTTTTGATGACGGCCCCGACCCCGATTATACGCCGCAGATATTAAATATACTAAAAAAGGAACATGTACCTGCCGCATTTTTTGTGGTAGGCGAAATGGCCGAAAAAAACATCCCGATTTTGCGCCGTGAATATGAGGAGGGGTATGAAATTGGCAACCATACCTTTTTCCACCCTGATATATCAACCATAAGTATTCAGCGGGTAAATTTAGAGCTTAACGCTACACGCAAGCTCATTGAATCTGTAACCGGAAAGAGTACCATTTTATTCAGGCCCCCCTTTAACGCGGATGCCGAGCCCCAAACGTTAGCCGAAGTTATACCTGTAGCGGAAAGCAGGAAGCAAAGCTATATTACCATAGGTGAATCTATTGACCCATGGGACTGGATGCCGGGCGTTACTGCCGACAGTATAGTTGCCCGGGTAAAAAGGTTGAGAAATAACGGATCGATGTTGCTGCTGCATGATGCGGGCGGCGACAGCCGACAGGCAACGGTAGACGCACTGCCGGAAATTATACACTATTTTAAAGCGAATGGTTATCAATTTACTACCATTGCCGATGTTTTAGGAAAAACCAGGGATGACCTCATGCCCCCGATAAAGGATGACGCTAACAGCGGCGTTATGGGTACTTTATACAATATATTTATAATTGGCTTTTTTTATGGCAATTGGTTTTTATTCTACCTGTTTTTATCAGCTATTTTCCTGGCCATTGGTCGTATTGTATTGATCGCGGTTTTGGCAACGAGGCAATATGCCGAAAACAGGAGTTTTAAAGGATACAGAAACAGGATAACTAATAAACATCAATACCCCGTGAGCATTATTGTGCCGGCTTATAACGAAGAGATAACCGTTTTAAAGACCATAAAAAGCTTACTAAAAACAGAGTACGAAACTTTCGAGATCATTGTGGTTGATGATGGCTCGAAAGATAAAACTTACGAAGTTGTTAAAGAGACTTACGGCGATAACCCACGGGTTATTATATTAAGTAAGCCCAACGGCGGTAAAGCATCGGCGTTAAACTTTGGAATAATGCATGCCAAGCATGATTTTGTGGTTTGTATAGATGCCGATACCCAGTTAAAAAAGAATGCGGTAAATAATTTAATGGCCAGTTTTACCGATAATGAAATTGGCGCGGTAGCGGGCACTGTTAAAGTGGGCAATGAAAATAATATAATTACCCGATGGCAGTCTATTGAATATATCACTTCACAAAATATGGACAGGCGCGCTTTCGACCTCATCAACAGCATAACTGTTGTTCCCGGCGCTATTGGGGCCTTCAAAAAATCGGCGGTTTTCGAGGCGGGAGGTTTTACTTCTGATACCCTGGCCGAAGATTGCGACCTGACTATGCGTATACTTAAAAAAGGCTATATTATAAAAAATTGCGCCGACGCCATAGCTTATACTGAGGCCCCCGAAACACTAACCACACTGTTAAACCAGCGTTTCCGATGGAGCTTTGGTGTAATACAAAGTTTCTGGAAAAACCGCAACGCGTTATTTAACAAAAAGTATAAGTATTTTGGCATGGTGGGTATGCCTAATATTCTCATCTTCCAGATCATATTACCTTTATTTTCACCCCTTGCCGACCTCATGATGGTAATAGGCCTGTTTGGCGACAAGCCGGGCAGAATATTAATTTACTATGTACTATTTGTACTGATAGATTTTGTAGTAGCCGTCATGGCCTTCTGGATGGAAAAAGAAGATTACAAAAAATTGATCTACATTATTCCGCAGCGTTTTATATGGCGCCAGCTCATGTATTATATTTTGTTTAAAGCCATACGTAAAGCCATGAAAGGCGAACTTAGCGGCTGGGGCGTTATAAAACGCACAGGCAGTGTTAAGGAGGCGGTGAGCGGGGGATAGAGAGTTTGCAGTTATAAGTGGGCAGTGAGCAGTTTACTGGGGCGCCAGTTGACGTTTGTAACTCTGTGAGAGACGCTGCTTGAGACGGAAACCGTTAACCTCTACTTTTCAATCAAACAAACTGCATAGGCAACTACGCCTTCTTCGCGGCCAATAAAGCCTAATTGCTCATTCGTGGTAGCTTTAATAGAGATATCATCTTCGCCTATACCCGCGGCAGCGGCTATGTTGGTTTTCATTGCGGGGATGTGCGGGTTTATTTTAGGCGCCTCCAAACACACCATTGCGTCGATATTGCCTATTTGCCAGCCCTTTTCTTTTAACAGCTGCATTACCTTTTTTAATAGTAGCAAACTGCTAATGCCTTTCCATTGCTCGTCTGTGTTTGAAAAGTGAAAGCCAATATCGCGCAAATTCGCAGCACCTAATAAGGCATCGCAAATGGCATGTAACAGTACATCAGCATCTGAGTGGCCGAAAGCGCCGGCATGATGCACTAAATTAACTCCGCCTAAAACAAACGGATGTTGTTCTTTTAGCTGATGAACATCAAAGCCAAAGCCAACTCTTATCTTGCCCATTTTATTTGTTGGCTCCGAAATTAATAGATAAAGTAAACCTGAGCGTATTAGATAATGGGCTGGTTGCCTGGCTGGCAGCTATGTAAGAAAAGTCGAACCTGTACATATCATATTTTACACCCAACCCTAAAGTAACGTACCGGCGGCCGCCTTTGGCCGGGTTTTCATAAAAACCACCCCCCCGCAACGCAAATTTCTGGTCGTACCAATATTCAACACCAGGCGAAAAAGTTATTTCCTGTAATTCCTCTGTAAACCCTCCCGGCGCGTCACTAAATGACCCAAAAATGCCGGCCGGCACAGAAACATTGTCATCTTTACCTTTAATAATATTGCCATTCGCATCCCTTATAGGCGGCGTGGGCACCAATAGCTTATTCAGGTCGAGTGCAAATGTTAACTGGTTTAATTCATCCAGGTTTAACGTATTAGCAACGCCTATTTTTAAATTAGTTGGCAAAAAGTAGAACGGCCCGGCAGTTGAATAGCTCATCTTTGAGCCGATATTTGAAATATCTACGCCATAGGCGAAAAGGGCATCTTTATCAAATTCCTGGTACGATGTTTTATGATATAAAGAAACGTCGGCTGCCACCGAGTTACCCAAACGGGTTTGCTGTGTTGTGCCCGTAGCGAATGATTGATTGGATAAATTTGAATGGATATAGCGTAAAGTTAAGCCCAATGAAAAATTATTGCTAAATTTTCGGGCAAACGATCCGTCTATAGCAAATTCATTTGGTCGGTAGGTCCCCTGGTCGTTCTGATTAGCATCAATCAATTGTATGGTGCCCAGGTTAAAATAACGTAAGGATACCCCAATGCTGTTTCTGTTATCTATCTTATGCGCATAACTAAGGTATGATAAGCTAACATCGGGTACCAAATGCCGCAGCCAGGGACTGTATGATAAAGATAAACTGTTACTGGCACTATCTATAAAGGCCAGTTTTGAAGGGTTCCAGAAATTTGCATTAACATCAGGCGATATGGCAACGCCCGCCTCGCCCATAGCCCCTGAACGCGAATCGGGTGATATAGTTAAAAAAGGCACAGCCGTGGGAATTGAATTTGAATTACTTCCGTTAGTGTTGGTTTGAGCAAGTGCAAACGAAGGAAGCAGTAGATAGAAAAAAGCAACCCCAAGGTAAAAAAACTTCATTGTTTAACCGATTTTTTTTAATTGCTAAATATAGGCTAATTATTTTCTTTTGGTTTACAAGCTTGTAAAAAGTTTTTTTTCAATTTAAACACTCATATGCGCAACACAATTGCTGTTTTTTCCGTTTAAAGAAAAATATAAAGGCTTGAGTTTTTAATGAACGCCTAATTAAGATTAGTTTTTTATTTTTAAATTTATAAATTTACGCCTATAAATAATTGTAAAAATATGAAAATACTTTTTACTAATACTGCTTTAGTGCTGTTGAGTATCGGAACATTATTAAGCAGCTGCAGTAAGCAACGGTCGTCAAAAACAAATATACCGTATAACGACAAAAATTACGGCTACCAGCGATTCAGGCAAACCCACCCGTCTCCGGGCCCGGGTTTGGTTGCTATTGAGGGTGGTACTTTTGTATTAGGGGGCAGTGCCGATCAGGACGTTGATTATGAGTACAATAATGTGCGCAGGCGGGTAACTATCCCTGCTTTTTATATGGATGATACAGAAGTTTCAAACCAGGATTGGCTTGATTATTTATACTGGGTAAGAACTACCTATCCTGCTGATCATGAATTATATTATGATGCGTTGCCTGATACATTAGTGTGGCGCAGGCCTTTATCATACAACGAGCCGTATGTTAATAATTATTTGCGGCACCCTGCATTCCAGGATTACCCCGTAGTTGGTGTTAGTTGGGACCAGGCACAAGATTATTGCCAATGGCGCACGGACCGTGTAAACGAGCTTATTCTGCAAAAAAAAGGCTTGCTGGTGGATCCCAAAAGCAAGAAAAAGACCCCCCCGGCAGCAACAGCAGCAAATGGTGCCGCGGCAGGTACGGCAAATGGTACCGAGCAAACAGCATTTAATACAGAAATGTATTTAAATAACCAGTTTAGAGGAACCGGGATTGACGGCAAACACATGCTGCCCGACCTAAGCAGCAATGCAAAACCGGCTACCGGTGCTAAAAAAGCCGTAAGGACGGCCCGTTTAGAAGATGGTATTTTAAATCCTGCCTTCCGTTTGCCTACCGAGGCAGAATGGGAATACGCGGCTTTAGCGCTGGCAGGCAATACACAATTTGAAAACATTACCGACGGCAAAATATATCCGTGGAACGGCTTAGGCGTGCGTTCGCCTAAAAAGGCCACCCGTGGCTTAATACTGGCTAATTTTAAACGTGGCCTCGGCGATAATGCCGGAGTTGGCGGATATCTGAATGATAAGGCGGTTATAACCGCCCCGGTAAGATCATACCCGCCAAATGATTTTGGTTTATATAATATGGCCGGTAATGTTAACGAATGGGTGCAGGATACTTATCGCCAGATGTCATACGAGGATGTTGACGCTTTTAATCCGTTCCGCGGTAATCAATTTACAAATAAGCGGCTGGCTGATCCGGCAGCAGGGTTATATGCCAAAGATAAATATGGCCGCCCTATAAAAGATCCGGCAAAGGCAGCTAAAAAAATGACCTATGCCGAATTATTAGCTTCGCAGAAAGCACAGGCTGCCGCCGCTACTAAAGACCCATTAGCCGGTAAACCTTATAACCCCGACCAAAGAGGTTATTTAGATACGGTTAATAACAGTTTATATGGTACCACCACCTTAGTAAACGACCATTCGAAAGTTTATAAAGGCGGTTCATGGAATGACCTGGCTTACTGGCTAAACCCGGCTACACGCCGTTTCATGAATGAAGATGACGCAAGCGCCGAAGTTGGTTTCCGTTGCGCTATGGACCTGGTTGGCGCGCCTGAAATACACCCTAATGGCAAACCGCATTTCGCAGTTAAAAAAGCTAAGTAAGCCCCCTCTAAATCTCCCCCGGTAGGGGAGACTTTAAAATATTGAATAAAAAAAGAGGCCCGATAAATCGGGCCTCTTTTTTTATTCAAAGTGCAGCAATATCTGCCCTTTCTCAATCTTATCCCCCGGCTTTATTTTAACCGCCCTGATTATGGTATCTGCCGGCGATTTAATAATATTCTCCATTTTCATAGCTTCGAGTATAAATAAATTATCCCCTTTTTGTACCCTTGTACCTTCATCAACAAAAACCTTCAATACCATGCCGGGCATAGGCGCTTTTAGTTCACTTATTTTAGCATTGTTTAGGCTGCCTAAGCCCATCTTTTCAAGCAATACATCAAATGGGTCTTTCGCAGTAAGTGTATATATGTTATTATTAACTTTTATCTCCGCTGTTTTTAACACACGGTCAAAATTTATGATCTCTACATTATAAGACTGTAAACGATCAATAATATGCCATACTGAAGGGCTTAGCTGTTTTATATCGGCGGTTATTTTATTATTGTTTATCAATAATTCCCCGTCGCTTTTTTCAATTTTATAATCGTATTGAGCGTTTACTTTTACCTGGTACATGTTTTATTGGGTTAACGCGTATTGAACCAGGTTTGCACCCATTTTTAAGGCCTTTAAGCGGGTTTCCTGGGTATCGCCCGCGTAGGTGCCATAATCTTCCCAACCGTTGCCTAAATCGCATTCATAATCGTAAAAGCATACCAGCCTGCCTTTATAGATAAGCCCGAAGCCTTGCGCGCGTTTACCATCATGCTCATGTACTTTAGGCACCCCATTAGGGAAACTATATTTTTGATGATAGATAGGATAATTGAGCGGAAGTTCAACAAAATCAAGTTCCGGAAAAACTTTTTTCATTTCCCGGCGAATAAACGGATCCAATCCATAATTATCGCAAACATGCAAAAACCCGCCGCCTGTTAAATACTTTCTTAAATTCGCCACTTCCTGGTCAGAGAAAATAACATTGCCATGCCCGGTCATGAAAATAAAGGGGTAATTGAAAATTTCGGCGCTTCCAACTTCAACAATTTCGTCCTCGAGCTGGAAATTGGTTTTTAAGTTCTCGTTGCAAAATTTTATCAGGTTGGGTAACGCGGTCCTGTCGCCATACCAATCGCCGCCACCGCTATATTTAAGCTTAGCCATTTTATAGGTAGGCGCGTTAAAACTGCTTAAAAAAAACAGTACTCCGGTTGCAGCTATATAGATGTATCTCTTCATTTATCTGTTTAAAAAATTCACTTCAAAACAAGCTTCTAAAGCGGCCGTCTCTGTACGCAGCCTGTTATCACCTAAAGTTATGGCTTTAAATCCATTATGCAAAGCCATCTCAATTTCTACTGGTGCGAAGTCGCCTTCGGGGCCAACTAATATTAAATATTCACCCTGTTTTTTAAGTTCATTGCTTAAACTGGTTTTAGCAGTGTTTTCGCAATGTGCTATAAACTTTTGCCCCTCAAACTGCCGCGATATAAACGCGTCGAAAGCAACGGGGCCATTCAAAACCGGGTGATATGCTTTTAACGATTGTTTGATGGCAGATATTATAATTTTATTCAGCCGGTCAACTTTTACTTCCTTACGTTCCGATCGCCGGCAGATAATTAATGATATTTCATCAATGCCTATCTCTGTGGCCTTTTCTAAAAACCATTCCAGGCGGTCAAGGTTTTTTGTTGGGGCTATGGCGATGTGCAGATAATGGTTACGCTTATTATATGCAGTAATTACACTGGTAATTTGCAGAATGGTTCGTTTAGGATGCGCGTCTTTTATTTGGGCGGTATATAAACCTCCCCGGCCGTCGATCAGTTGCACTTCAGCGCCGGATTCTAACCGCAAAACCCTTACGGCATGCTTGCTCTCCTCTTCGTTCAAAAAGTATTGTGGGTGAGAGGGGGCAATATCAGGTGTATAAAAAAGATGCATTTTTTAGAATTAAGAGTCCGCGAATTAAGAGTCAAGACAGGTGGTTCTTGCTGATTTACAGTCTTGATTCCTGGCTCTTGCTTCTTTGCTCTAATTAATGTAAATCTACCGTATCCTCTTTATTCAGCAATAACTCCAGCTTAACCGATTCAATGTTTTGATCGGATTTTTTCAATACCGTAATGTTATACCCATTCGCTTCCTTCTGTTCACCAACATCGGGTATCTTGCCAAATATATCGCCCAGCCAGCCCGATACGGTATCAAAGTCGCCATCTTCGGGCAAGTCATGCGGCAGGTGCCCGTTTACATCATATATAGGGGCCAGCGCGTTTACAATAAATTCACGATCGTTCAATACTTCAACAATAGGTTTTTCTTCGTCATACTCATCCTGTATCTCGCCTACCAGTTCTTCCACAATATCTTCCAGCGTAACCATGCCGGCCGTACCGCCAAACTCGTCGGATACGATGGCTATTTGTATACGCATTTGCTGCAGTTCGGCCATCAGGTCGTTTATCTTTTTAGTTTCAGGAATAAAATATGGCTTACGGATGATGTCCTTTAAAATGATCTCCTCATTGCGGGCAAGCAGTGGCAAAATATCTTTGGCGTGTACTATGCCTACTATCTTGTCTATCACATCATCATAAACGGGCATTCTTGAATACCCTTCTGTTATTAGTATTTCCAGCAATTCATCCTTCCCCGTGGTTACTTCAATACCCGATATTTTGGTGCGCGGTACCATGATATTTTTAACAACCCGTTCGTTAAAATCAAAAACATTTTGTATCAACTCATGCTCGGTCGAATCAAGCGCGCCGGTTTCTTTGCCTTGTTCCAATAAATATTGCAATTCCTCCGAACTATGGTGCGTTTCGCCTTGTACCGGTGTTATACCCAACAGCTTTAAAATAAAATTGGCAAAATTATTAAGCACCCAAATAATAGGTCCAAATACTACAAAAAATATACGTAGCGGCGCCGAAATAGCTAAAGCAGTACGTACCGAACTTTGTATTGCCAGCCTTTTTGGAGCCAATTCTCCAAACACAATACTTAATATGGTGATTACAATAAACGCGAATACCCGGCATATATTTATTATAAGTACAGAGGTTATTTCAAAGCCAAGTGTTTTAAATAAATACAGCATTACACTTGTAAATGCACCTTCGCCTATTATACCTAAACCCAGCGAGGCTATGGTTATGCCTAATTGTGTAGCTGCAAGGTAACCTGACAGGTTAGCCATTATACTGCGTGTAAGCCGGGCTACCCGGCTGCCATTCTTTACT
This sequence comes from Bacteroidota bacterium, assembly GCA_013288485.1. Lineage (GTDB taxonomy): Bacteria > Bacteroidota > Bacteroidia > Sphingobacteriales > Sphingobacteriaceae > Mucilaginibacter. The sequence continues at coordinate 45,088 of JABDBW010000004.1, read as the reverse complement.
TTTAATTCTATTTGCGAAGTACGAACGCGAACCAATGCAAATTCGGCAGCTACAAAAAAGCCGTTTAAAAGCACCAGCAATAGGGTAAGGAGGATATAGTAACCGTTTATGTGAATATCAGGGTCCATTAATTATTTATTGATAAACGGGAAAGGTTGCCTGGTACAGTTCCAGGCTTTCCGTTATTACTTTGTAAGCGTATTTTTTTCCTAACATATGCTCAATGGTTACGTTCTTATCTTCCAGCACTTTATAATCTTTAAAAAACCGTACTATCTCTGTCATGGCATGGGGCGGCAGCTCGTTCAGGTCATTAATATAATTTACAGACATATCATTTTTAGCTACCGCTATGATCTTATCGTCCTGCTCTCCATTATCAACCATGTGCATTACCCCAATAACCTTGGCTTCAATGATCGACATCGGGAACACATCAATTGAGCAAAGAACCAAAATATCTAATGGATCTTTATCATCACAATAAGTTTGTGGTATAAAGCCATAATTTGCCGGGTACATTACTGATGAAAACAATACACGGTCGAGCTTTAATAAACCCGAGTCTTTATCAATTTCGTATTTAGCTTTTGAACCCTTTGGGATCTCAATTACCGCATGTACTATCTCAGGAATATTGCTGCCCGGTGAAACCTGGTGCCAGGGATGTTGTGTACTCATTTTAACGTATTATAAATTCATTTTATTTATCCGCTCTTTTAATTTTCATTACATTCTTTTTTAAGAAAGCAAAAATGAGCGGAATTGTTGTAACTATTACCAATCCGCATACAATATATTCCAGGTAATCTTTTATTTGCGGGTATTTTCTCCCTAAAAAATAACCGGATAAAATAAATGTACTTACCCAGGCAACGCTGCCTATTATGTTATATAAAGTGAATTTTTTTAAATTAACTTTAACAACGCCTGCAAAGATAGGGGCAAAAGTTCTGATTATTGGGAAAAATCTGCCTAAAACTAACGCCATGCCTCCGTAGCGCGCATAAAACTCTTCGGCTATAATTACATACCTTTTTTTAAAGAAGAATGAATCATGCCTGCTGAATAATACCGGCCCCGTTCGGTAACCGAACCAATAGCCGGTATAATTGCCCAAAATTCCGGCGACGATCACCGAGATCAGCAATGTACCTATCGATACATCTATCATTCCTGATGAGCATAGCAGGCCGGCCATAAATAACAAATAATCGCCCGGTAAAAAGAAACCGAAAAACAGGCCCGTTTCAGCAAAAACTACAATAAGCAAAAAGTAAAACCCACCCTTGCTTAATATGGATTGAGCGTCCGTTAAATTTTGCAGGTGTTCCCAAAAATTTTCCATTCACTATATTTGTAAAACTACAAATATTAAATCAAAATTTGGGGAAATTGATTTTTCACTAAATAAGCCCGGTAATAAATTGCGGGTACACCCCGATCAATACAGTTGCCAGCGCCGCAAGGCCCAAAACAAACAGGTAATAGGATGGCACAGTTATTTCCGCTCGCTCGGCAGTGCGGAAATACATCGCTACAATAACCCTGAAATAATAGAAAATACTGATAATGGCATTAATAACTGCTATAATAGCCAGCCCTGTATGCTGTTGGGATAATACAGTATTAAATATATAAAACTTACCTATAAAGCCCGCAGTAAGCGGAATGCCCGCTAATGATAACATAGCCACCGTTAATGCAAAAGCCAAAAAAGGATTGTTTTTTGCCAAACCATTAAAGCTTTCAAAATTATCGCTGCCAGTTTCCTGCTGTACCAGTATTAAAGCTCCAAACGCTATAATAGAGGCGATAGAATAAGCGGAAGCATACACAAATATTGAATTGGCCGAGCCTGCCCCCAATGCCAAAATAGCCAGCAGCAAATAACCCGCGTGAGAAATACTTGAATAGGCAAGCATACGCTTAAAGCTTTGCTGGTATAGCGCGGTTATGTTACCAATAAACAACGTTATAATAACAATAACGATGAATAAAGGGGTCCAGAAAGAATAAAATAGAGGAAAACAAGCAGCGAAAAGGCGAAGAAAGGCCGCGAACGCCGCAGTTTTTGATACCGTTGACATGAACGCGGTTATCAAAGTGGGCGAGCCTTCGTAAACATCGGGTGTCCAGAAATGAAAGGGCGCAGCGCCCACTTTAAAGCATAAGCCAACAATAATTAATATTACCCCTGTATACAGCATTGGATCTGCGCCTATGCGGTGTTCAGATACCCAGCTTTGTATGCCGTCGATCCCGAATGAACCGGTTGAGCCATAAACCAACGTGATGCCGAATAATAAAAACCCGGTTGAAAAAGCGCCCATTAAAAAGTATTTAAGCGCGGCTTCATTCGATGCAAAATCATTCTTTTTAATACCCGCAAGTATATACAGGCTCACCGACATTATTTCAATGCCGATAAAAAGCATAGTTAAATTATAGTAGGACACCATTACAACGATGCCAGCGAGCGAAAACAGGATAATAGCATAATACTCTGCTATATGCTGACTTATCCTTTCAAAATATCCTTTTGATAGCAGCAGGATCAGTATTGTTGATATAATGGCGAGCGAAGAAAAAGCGATGGCGTAGTTGTTAAACAATATCATGCCATGATATTCAGGCCGGGCGTTATTGTTCCATTGGTTTACCGCTAAACCTAATGCCACCAATAAACCAACTACTGTTACAGGCAGCAATGCTTTTTGCATTTTATATAGCCCCAAATACAGCAGCACTATAGGTAAAACAGATATGACTATTAACGTATTCATTGATTAAATTTTACCTGATCTTTATAGTGTTTATCAAATTTTCAACGGCGGCTGCGGATATATGCAGTATTGGCTGCGGATATATACCTATACCTATTATTAAAATACAAATTATACCTAAAGCAATTTTCTCTGAGCCATGAATATCTGCAAATACGGCAGTTAACGCATTGGTTTCGCCCTGCATCACTTTTTTATACATACGCAGCATATACACCGCGCCAAATATGATGGTTAACCCTGCTATAGCGGCCATCCAAACGTTGTATTGGTAAACACTGTTCAATAATAAAAATTCGCCTATAAAACCGTTGGTTAATGGCAACGCTACCGTACCTAACACAATAATAAAAAATGCTATGGCAAAGTGCGGCGCAACTTTAGCTATACCGCCTAATTGTCCTATGTCGCGCGTTTTTAAGCGGGTGCTGATGATATCCCATATAAAGAACATGCCTACCACATTAATACCATGGCTCAGCATCTGTATCATGGCGCCCTGCAAACCCTGCGTGGTCCAGGCAAATATACCCGCTGCTATGAGCCCAACGTGCGCTATGGATGAATAAGCCACCAGCCGCTTGCCGTCGGTTTGAGTAAACGCGATAACGGATGCATATACAACACCAATTACCGAAAGCACAATAACCAGGTTTTGCCAGGTAACCAACCCAGCAGGGGCATTTGGAATAAGCCACCTGATAACGCCGTAAATACCCATTTTAAGCATAATGCCCGATAACATCATGGTACCAGCCGATGGGGCTTCGGTATAGGTATCGGGCTGCCAGGTATGGAAAGGGAACAAAGGCATTTTAATGGCAAAAGCCAAAAAGAATGCCCAGAACACAATATTTTGCTTTTCGGGAGGCAAACCAATGTTGTAAAATGAATGAAGGTCGTAAGTTTTACCGGGAGTGAGCAGGTACAGGTAAATAATACCTAACAACATAAACAGTGACCCTGCAAACGTGTAAATGAAAAACTTGATGGTGATGCGTACCCGGTTTTCGCCGCCCCAAAGCGAACAGATAAAGTAAATAGGTATTAATGCCGCTTCCCAGCCCACATAAAATAAAAATCCGTCTAACGCGGTAAATACTACCAGCAAACCTGCCTGCATAAATAATATCAGGGCATAAAAAGCGCGCGCGTTTTTATACTGATGCTGGTAAGTAGTTAAAATAATAAGCGGTACAAGCAGGGTGGTTAACAATACCATCATCATGCTGATACCATCAATACCGGCATTAAAATAAATGTTGAAGTTAACTATCCACGGCGCATTAACGGCAAACTGCGTACTGGCGTCGGGCGTAAATTTAGCCAGGAATACCCCGGCTACAGCCAACTCAACAACAGCGAAAAATAATGCCGCGTGTTTCGCCGTTTCGTTTTTGAATAACAAAACTGCTAACGCCGCAATTACCGGCAAAAATATTAGTATACTAACCGTCATTTTATATGAAAAATCCGTTTAAACTATATAGCAGCAGGGCAATAATGCCTACCACCATCATAAATATATAAAACCCAACATTGCCCGTTTGTAATAAACGGAGCCCCTTGCTGGTTTCAATTGTTCCCTTGCCTAAACCGTTCACCAGGCCGTCAATACCCAGCTTATCAACCACCTTATAAAAGAAACCCGACAAAGCGTCGAGCGGCTTGCGGATCAGCGCATCATAAATTTCGTCGATATAAAACTTGTTGTATGATAAATTTGCCAATGCGGGGCGTTCTTCCGTATCGGCAACCGGCACATGGGCTTTTTTGACGTATTTAATGTAGGCGTATATTAAGGCTATCAAAGCAACTGAAACAGAAATACCCATCATTAGGCGTTCAGCAGATACTCCGCCATACACTAGTCCCCCCGGAGTCGGGGAAATTAAAGGTCTTAACCAATGTTCCAGCCAATTGTGCCCCCCTAAACTTTCGGGCAAGCCTATAAAACCACCTATAGCAGATAGAATTGCCAATACTATTAATGGGATGGTCATGCTTAATGGCGATTCATGCAAATGATGTTCTTGTTCATGTGTCCCCCTGAATTTACCCCAAAATGTAAGGAACATCAACCTGAACATATAGAACGAGGTAAGCATGGCGGTAATAACACCGATCCAATACATTATTGGACTATGAAGGGAAGTGTAATATAAAATCTCATCTTTTGAAAAGAATCCTGCAAATGGTGGGATGCCGGATATAGCTAACGTACCGATCAGCATAGTAACAAAAGTGATGGGCAGCTTGCCTTTTAACCCTCCCATTTTGCGCATATCCTGCTCGCCGCTAACCGCGTGGATAACCGAACCTGCACCAAGGAATAATAAAGCCTTAAAGAATGCATGGGTAAGCAAATGGAAGAATGCACCGGTATAAGCGCCTACACCCAAACCTAAAAACATATAACCTAGTTGCGATACGGTTGAATAAGCCAGTACTTTTTTAATATCAGTTTGCGTTAAGGCTATTAAGGCGGCAAATAGCGCGGTGGCTAAACCTACAATGGCCACAACCTCCATCGTATCGGGCGCCAGCGTGAACAGGATATTTGAACGGGCTATCATATATACGCCCGCGGTAACCATTGTAGCGGCGTGTATTAATGCCGATACTGGCGTAGGGCCGGCCATAGCGTCGGGCAGCCAGGTAAATAAGGGCAGTTGTGCCGATTTACCTATAGCGCCAACAAATAATAGTAAAGTGATGAGCACGAACGGCCCATCGCCCGAATGCATTGTCGCTGCTTTACCAAAAACATCAGCATAGGCTATACTGCCGAAAGTGTTGAATATTAAAAATATGCCGATCAAAAAACCCAGGTCGCCAATGCGGTTCATAATGAACGCTTTTTTTGCGGCATCAGCATAACTTGGGTTGGTATACCAGAAACCAATAAGTAAATACGAGCAAAGCCCCACGCCTTCCCAGCCTATAAACATTACCAGGTAGTTGGAGCCTAATACAAGTAACAGCATAAAGAAAACAAACAGGTTAAGGTAAGCGAAAAACTTGCCATAACCCTTATCATCATGCATATACCCTACCGAGTACAGGTGGATCAAAAAGCCAACGCCGGTAATAATGAGCAGCATTAATGAACTTAGCTGGTCAATCAAAAACGAGAAGCTGATCTTTAACGAGCCTGCGCCAAACCAGTCGAACAGGTCGACAACTATAGGTTGCCTAGTGGCATGTATCTGTAAGAACGCGCCAACGCTTAACCCAAATGAAATTAAAACTAAAAAACTACCGATAAAGCCTATAGCGCCTTTCGACAGGCTATTGCGGCCGAGGCCGTTAATAACGAAACCGGCTAACGGTAATATAGGAATAAGCCAGATGTATTTATCCATGTGTTAAGTTGTGCCCCTAACCCCCTAAAGGGGGAACGAAGGCTTTTTATTAGTTTATTACTGTCACTCTAATCCCACCCCCTTTAGGGGGCTGGGGGGTTACCATTTCAACCTGTTCAGCACATTAATATCTATTGAATTGGTGTTACGGTATATCATTACTATGATGGCTAAGCCTACGGCTACTTCGGCAGCGGCAAGGGCCATAATAAAAAATACAAAAACCTGTCCGCTGGCATCGCCGTGATAAACTGAAAAAGCGGTCAATAAAAGGTTTACCGAATTCAACATCAACTCAACCGACATAAATATCACGATAGCATTACGGCGGATCAATACACCTATAACCCCTATCGAAAATATGATAGAACTTAACAGGATATACTCATTAAGCGGAATGGTTTGTATGGTATTTGCTATGTTTTCCATTACGTAGTTTTAGGTTCTTTTGTAGCCAGTAAAACAGCGCCCACCATTGCCGATAACAGCAATACGGATGATATTTCGAATGGCAATAAATATTCGTTGAACAATACCTTTCCTAAATTTTTTACCAGGCCCAGGCTGGGGTCTTTAAGCACTACGGCCGGCGAGGCGCCTAATGCTTTTATTGAGGCAATAATGGTTACCAAAAAGCAACAGCCGCCAATAACTCCTGCTATTTTTACCAGGTTTGATTTAGCCGGTTCCGATTCTTTATTCAGGTTGATGAGCATCAGCGTATACAGGAACAATACCAATATGGCGCCCATGTACACTATAAAATTAACTATCGCCAAAAACTGGGCGTTCAATAAAATATAGTGAATGGTAAACGTAAAAAATGTAAGGATCAAATACAATATGCTATGCACCGGGTTTTTGGCGGTGATCACCAAAATGGAGAAAAATATAGATAAAAACGCGATGAAGTAAAATGTATTCATGTTTATTTATTTCAAAACACTTGCCCTTCCAAAAAGAGTTGGGCAAAGGTATAAAACTTCTTTATTGATTTAACGGGGCCTCAACTAATTTGTCTTTTCCGTAAATAAAATCTTTTCTTAAATAATCTGCCGGTACAATATCGCCATCCAAATAAATGGCCTCTTTGGGGCAGGCTTCTTCGCAAAGGCCGCAAAAAATACAGCGCAGCATATTTATTTCATATACCGCCGCGTACTTTTCTTCGCGATATAAATTCTCTTCACCCAGCTGGCGTTCGGCAGCTATCATAGTTATGGCTTCGGCAGGGCATGATAACGCGCATAAACCGCAGGCAGTACAGCGTTCGCGTCCATCCTCATCACGCTTTAGCGAGTGCATACCGCGAAAGTTTTCAGAAAACTCACGCTTCTCTTCGGGGTAGCTGATGGTTACCGGCTTCCTGAAAAAATGCTTCATGGTAATTGCCAGCCCCTGTATAATAGCGGGCAGGTAAGCACGCTCTAAAAAATTAAGCGGCTTCTGTTCAATTACTTTTCGTTTATTACTTAATGGTTCCATCTTTATTTTATTAAAGTAATAACAATACCGGTGATCACAATATTTGCTATGGCCAGCGGTATTAAAATTTTCCAGCCCAGGTCCATTAACTGATCGTATCGGAAACGGGGGATCGTCCACCGCACCCACATAAAAAAGAATATGAATAAAAATATTTTGGCAAATAAAACCGCGGTCCCAATCAGCGGGCCAATAGCCGGGCCGGTATGCGCCAGCACCCAATCCATGCCGGGATAATTATAGCCGCCCCAATATAACGTAGCCATTACCGCCGATGAAATGAACATATTGATATACTCAGAAAAAAGGTAAAAACCCAGTTTCATTGATGAGTATTCGGTATGGTAACCACCCACGAGCTCGGTTTCACATTCGGGCAGATCGAACGGGGTACGGTTAGTTTCGGCAAAAGCGCAAACAATAAATAATAAAAAGCCAACCGGTTGGTAAAGTATGTTCCAATGCCAGCCATGCTGCTGTTCGGCTATCTGGCGAAGGCTCAATGTACCTGTAACCATCAATAAAGCGATGATTGACAACCCCATTGATATTTCGTAACTTATATTTTGCGATGCCGCGCGTATAGCGCCCAATAAAGAGTATTTATTGTTAGATGCCCATCCGCCAATCATCACCCCGTAAACGCCTAAGGAAACCACACCAAAAATGTATAGTACTCCCACATTAATATCGGCAACCTGCAGATCGATAACATGCGACCCAATGGTTAATTTTTGCCCCCACGGAATTACCGCCGAACCAATACAGGCGGTCATGATAGCTAATGACGGGCCTGCGATGAATAAGAACCCGCTGGCGTTGGTTGGGATGATCTCTTCTTTCAAAAACATCTTGCCGCCATCTGCTAAAGGCTGGAAAATACCCCAGGGTCCCGCGCGGTTGGGGCCTATCCTGTCCTGGAAAAATGCAGCTATTTTACGCTCTGCATAAGTAGAGTACATAGCTATCACCAGGCTTATCGCGAAAATGATAAATACCAAAATAAATTTTACGATGATGTCTGTTAATTCCATTATAAGCGTGTTTCGCGTTCAAACTGTTCTTTGTTGGCCTCTATTAAAACCGGGTTGTTTTTAACAACAGGTGGCGGGTTTAACATTTCGTAATGATTAGAACTGATAACCGACTTATGCGATACCTTGCGCGGCCCTTCTATCACCCAATCGGCTGTTTTCTTTTTATCAAACCGGCAGGTGTTGCAAATAAATTCTTCCACTTCGCCATATACATCTTTACGTGCTGTAACCCGTAAAACTTCTTCCCCTTTATACCATAGTGTTACTTTTCCGTTGCAGTTTGCATGGTCGCAATCGCGGTGGGCCTCAACCGCGTTAGTGAACCATACCCTGTTCTTAAAGCGGAAGGTTTTATCAGTAAGCGCGCCAACAGGGCATACGTCAATTACATTTCCCGAAAAATCATTTTCAATAGCAGCGTGAATATAGGTTGATATTTCCGAATGGTCGCCGCGGTTCAATATCCCATGTATGCGGTGGTCGGTGATCTGGTCGGCAACATAAACACAGCGGTAGCATAAAATACAGCGCGTCATGTGCAGTTGTATCTTATCGCCAATATCTATTTTGTTGAACGTGCGGCGATCAAATTCATAACGGGTTTTAACGGCTCCATGCTCAAAACCAAGGTCTTGTAAATGGCACTCGCCGGCCTGGTCGCATATAGGACAATCCAGCGGGTGATTAATTAATAACATCTCAACAATCCCTTTGCGCGCCTCAATAACTTCGGGCGAGGTGATGTTTTGCACTTCCATGCCATCCATTACCGTGGTGCGGCACGAGGCTACCAGTTTAGGCATAGGGCGAGGATCTTTTTCAGAACCCTTGCTCACCTTTACCAAACAGGTACGACATTTACCGCCGCTGTCTTTCAGTTTGGAATAATAGCACATAGCAGGCGGAACAATATCACCACCAATAATCCTCGCGGCATTCAGGATAGTAGTTCCTGCCTCTACTTCTACGGATATTCCGTCTATTGTAACTTTCATTGACGTTCTATATTAGTCAAATTTTTATTTACTTCTTTTTGTCATATTGAGCGATAGCGAAACATCTTGTTCGCCCTGCTAATCGCTCGTAGAAGATTCTTCGCTATCGCTCAGAATGACAATCTACTTATTGTGCCGCTGGCTCGGGTTTGGGCAACGGATCCGCATAATGTGCAAGTCCGTAGTTTCTTGAAACTGCTTCGCTTGCGTGCGTCACGTGCCATTCAAACTCATCCCTGAAATGGCGTATGGCGCTGGCTACAGGCCATGCTGCCGCATCGCCCAGCGGGCAAATAGTATTTCCTTCAATCTTTTTAGATACGTCAACCAGCAGGTCCATATCACTTAAACTGCCGTGGCCATGCTCCAAACGGTGCAATACTTTTTCCATCCACCCGGTTCCCTCGCGGCATGGCGAACATTGCCCGCAACTTTCATGATGATAAAAACGGGTAAAGTTCCAGGTATTGCGAACAATGCACTGGTCCTCATCAAAAGCGATAAAACCGCCAGAGCCTAACATCGTTCCACTAACAAAACCGCCCTCTGATAGCGACTCATAGCTCATCAGGCGCGGCTCATTATTTATTGTTTTCAAAAACAGGTTTGCCGGCAGTATCGGCACTGATGACCCACCCGCTACAACCGCCTTTAAACGTTTGCCATTGGCTATACCGCCGCAGTATTCGTCTGAATATAAAAACTCCTCAACGGGCAGGCCCAGGTCAATTTCATACACGCCCGGCTTAACTATATTACCACCTGCTGATATTAGCTTGGTACCTGTGCTGCGGCCAACGCCTACTTTTGCATATTCCTCGCCGCCTTCGTTAATAATAGGCACTACCGCGGCAATTGATTCAACATTATTTACCACCGTTGGGCAACCCCAAACACCGGCAATTGCCGGGAAAGGCGGTTTAATACGCGGGTTACCCCGCTTGCCTTCCAGCGATTCTAACAGCGCGGTTTCTTCGCCGCAGATGTAAGCGCCGCCGCCCGGCTGCACATACAGCTCCAGGTCATAACCCGTGCCTAATATATTTTTTCCTAAAAATCCGGCGGATTTTGCTTCGGCAATGGCTTTTTCAAGTATGCGTATTTGCGGCATCATTTCGCCGCGCACGTAAATGTACGATACCTTTGCACCCAAAGCGTAACTGCCTATTATCATCCCTTCAATTAATAAATGTGGAAGATAGGTCATCAGGTAACGATCCTTGAAAGTTCCGGGTTCGCTTTCGTCGGCGTTGCAAACCAGGTAACGGGCCACACCTTCCGGCTTGGCCAAAAAGCCCCATTTCATCCCGGTAGGGAAACCCGCGCCGCCACGGCCACGCAAGCCCGATTTTTTAACCTCTTCAACCACCTCATCAGGAGAAAGCGTTTTTAAAGCCTTCTCAACTGCCGCGTAGCCACCCTTTGAGCGGTACACCTCGTAGGTATCAATTCCGGGTACGTTTATATGTTCTAATAGTAGTTTGCGTGCCATTACTGCTAATATATTTTGCCGCTCAGTTTATAAACTGCAATGTGATTTCTTAAAGCGTTTGACAAGATGAGTGAAGTACTAAAACCAATAATGATGCGGTAATTACCCGGAATGTGCAGCGCAAATATCAGCACAATTCCTATCAGCAATGCTGCATCCCACAGTATTAATCTTGTCCTGTCGCTAACTTCTTTCATTTTTGTTGCCTCAACTTTATATGATCGCCAAGTATTAATAAAACCTTCCGGTGTCATTGTAATGATTAATATGCCTTACCACACATGTTGCAAAAGCTACGGTAAGCAGCGGTAACAGGATGATCGTGTATTCCTTTATGCCGCCGGTTATAACTGCCAAAATTAAACCAAATGCAAATAATGAATCTCCTAATATCAAATTTGCATTGTCCATTGTCAGTTATTTGCCTTTTTTTAAGTCTTTATGTGGTACATGTGCGTCCCATTTTATTAATATATTTTACCTGTTTGTTTATAATAATTAACGTGCTGCCATATACGCGACCCAACAGCAATCACTATAAAAAGCATTTTTAACACAGGGTTTACACCTATCGGGTTTGATGGCAGCAACAACACCACAACCAATATGGTATACAGTATATCGCGAAAAATCATCATTCCCTTGCTGATCATTTGCCTTTTGCTTTTAAATCATCGATCAGCTTATCAACCGATGCATTGGTTAAATTTTCGTAAAAAGTATATTCAGGGCCAATTTGCAGCACAGGCGCGTAACCGCAGGCGGCTAAACATTCAACGCCACGCCAGCTAAATAAACCATCGGCGGTAACTTCGCCTTCTTTAACCCCCAACTTTTGCTCCAGGTGGTCCATTATTTTTTCGGCTCCAACCAGGCAGCATGGCCCGGTACGGCAAATCTCTAAAACATATTTACCCTGCGGGCGCAAAAAGTACATGCTGTAAAACGAGGCCACTTCGTAAACTTCAATAGGCTCCAGTTTTAAATATGCGGCAACTTTATCCATCGCGGGGGCGCTAACCCATCCAAATTCAGCCTGTACCAAATGCAGTATGGGCAGTAGTGCCGATTTTTGTTTCCCTTCGGGATAACGTCTCACGATATCAGCAAACTGATCGGTTAGCGCGGCTGAAAACTCAACCGGAACTTGTTCGGCTTCTTCCACTCTAAGCATCTAATTCTCCGGCTATAATGTTTAAACTACTCATGTTTATTATCGCGTCAGACAGCAGCATCCCCCTGCTCATGGGGGCGTACATCTGGTAATTAATAAAACTTGGCCTGCGAAAATGCAAACGGTAGGGCGAGCGTCCGCCATCGCTTACCAGGTAAAAACCCAACTCGCCATTGGCGCCTTCAACTGCATGATAAACTTCGGATGCAGGCGCGGGTATTTCGCCCATCACTATCTTAAAGTGATAAATGAGCGCTTCCATATTGGTATACACATCCTCTTTGGGAGGCAAATAAAATTCGGGCACATCGGCATGGAAAATATCCGAAGGCTCTTTTTCCAGCTTTGCCAGGGCCTGCTCAATTAAGCGCAGGCTTTGTTTCATCTCTTCGTTACGAACTAAAAACCGGCTGTAAACATCGCCATTATCGCCCACGGGCACTTCAAAATCAAAATCTTCGTATGAGGAATAGGGCTCCATAGCCCTAACATCATAATCAACGCCGGCAGCACGTAATAACGGGCCGCTCCAGCTATAACTTAAAGCATCTTCGGCAGTAACACAAGCCACACCTTTAGTGCGGTCAATAAATATGCGGTTACGGTTAAACAATGATTCGAACTCTTTTAATACCGGTGGAAAATCTTTTAAAAATTTACGCAGCTTGTTAAAAGCTATAGCGTTAAAATTACGTTCGAAGCCGCCTATACGGCCTATATTGGTTGTTAAACGCGAGCCGCAAACTTCTTCATATATCTCGTAAATTGCTTCGCGGTATTCCATCATGTACAGGAAGCCGGTAAAGGCCCCGGTATCAACGCCCAAAACACCGTTGCAAATAATATGATCGGATATACGTGCCAGTTCCATCACAATTACGCGCAGGTAGTCAACACGTTTGGGCATGGTAATACCCAATAATTTTTCAACCGTCATGTGCCAGCCCATATTGTTTATGGGCGATGAACAATAATTCATGCGGTCGGTTAACGGGGTGATCTGGTAAAACGGCCTATGTTCAGCAATTTTTTCAAAAGCCCGGTGAATATACCCTATGGTGGATACGCCGCTTACAATTCTTTCGCCATCCAATTGCAGCACATTCTGGAACACGCCATGCGTGGCCGGGTGTGTTGGCCCCAGGTTAAGGGTTGAAAGCTCGCCTTGCGGATCGTTATCCGTATATACCGGGTGGTTCTGCATCTTTTATCGTCCAAAAAAATAATCCTTTTTATCAACACGGTTAGGGTCCTCCAGCGGAAATTCTTTTCGCATCGGGAAAGCTGTCATGTCGTCAACATTTAATATTCTGCGCAGGTCGGGATGTCCGTCAAATATCACCCCGAAAAAATCATACGTTTCCCGCTCCATCCAGTTAGCGCCATTCCATAGCTCAGTTGCTGTTGGTATATGGCAATTATCAGCGTCAATAAACACTTTTATACGTACACGCACATTATTTACCAGGCTATGCAAATGATAAATTACCCCAATAGCTTTTTCCTGCTCCGGGTAGTGAATAGCGGTAATATCAGTTAAATAACTCAATTGAAGGTTTGGGTCGGATTTTAAATAGCTTAACAGGGCAATTATATTTTCGGACTGAGTTTCCAGCGTCAATAAGCCATATGGCTCGCCAACAACGGTTATTTGCCCTTCGAATTTATTGCTGATACTTTTTAAAAGCTCTTCGTTAGTTATCTTACCCATTACTGTATGCCGTATGAAGCTAATAATTTTTGGTACTCGGGGGTATTTCTCCTGCGTGTTGATTCTGTTTTTACCAGGTCTTGTATCCGCATGAAACCATCAATCACGGCTTCGGGCCGTGGCGGGCAGCCGGGTATATATACATCAACCGGTATAATCTCGTCAATGCCTTGCAGCACCGAATAACTATCAAAAATACCGCCGCTGGAAGCGCAGGCCCCCATAGCTAATACCCAGCGGGGCTCGGCCATTTGCAGGTATACCTGGCGAAGCACCGGGCCCATTTTTTTGGCTATGGTACCCATTACCATTAACAGGTCGGCCTGGCGCGGCGAAAAGCTTAAGCGTTCGGCCCCGAACCTTGCCAGGTCATAATGTGAGGCCATGGTGGCCATAAATTCAATACCGCAGCAGGAGGTGGCAAAAGGCAGCGGCCATAACGAATTTGCACGGGCCAAACCTACTGCCTTATCCAGCGAGGTAGCAAAAAAACCCGTGCCCTCAACACCCGCAGGGGCGTTTACTATTTGAATATCACTCATGAGTTATATCATTCAAAACCTATTCCAACTGAACGGAAAGCGCAAATTTACGATAAAATTGATTGTAATAAGTACACTAATAACGAAGAAATATATTTAGAATTGTTCTAAACAAAAGCCCATCGGCCCCCTCTAAATCTCCCCCGGTAGGGGAGACTTTGGATGCTTCAATCCCAGTTAAGCGCGCCTTTTTTTATGATGTAGATAAAGCCCAGCAGCAGCGTACCCATAAAAATAAACATCTCTACCATGCCGGTTGTGCCCAGTTCCCTGAAATTTATGGCCCAGGGGTACATAAATATAACTTCTACATCAAACAGCACAAACAATATGGCAACCAGGAAGTATTTAATGGATATGGGTGTGCGAGCGTTGCCGATAACCTCGATGCCCGACTCAAACGGTGTAAGTTTATCTTTAGTTTTACGTTTGGGGCCTATTTTATGGGTTACAAACATGGTGGTAACCACAAACCCAAAAGCAACCACCATTTGAAATATGATGGGCAAATAATTAACCGGTAAACTTTGTACTTCCATGGGTGCAAATATACAAATGGCACCTCAATAAAAAAGCCCCGATCGGGGCTTTTTTATTGTTACTATTTTTGAGCTTTTTTGGCCGGTGTAGCCCCCGGCTTTGCAGGCGGTTCCGCCGGCTGCGCCTTTTGGTCAAAGTAGTAGAGCGCTTGTTTGTTGGTAGGGTCAGTATCCTTTGCCTTGGTAAAATTTTCTAATGCCTTGGCATCATCCTTATCATGATATTGATAATAAATACCCAAGGAAGCATAAGAATCGGCTAACCACCCTTTTTCTTTATCGCTTAATGAACTTTTAGCGGTAAGAAACTTGATCATTTGCTCATAAAAAGGTTTGGCAAGCCCTTTCAAATTATTGTAATCATTATCCTTTTGGTCGGCTATATAAGCACGATATTGTGATGGGTAAAAACTTGGTGCCGCCTCTTTTCGCTGAACAAAACTAAGGGCAGAATCAGCTCTTGTAAGCAGGGTAGAATCAGGCTTAATTGCAGGATTCGTTTTGGCCGCGCGAACCTGCCCGGTAAACGCAAAGTAATAATAAAGCCCTATATAAACACGGCTGGTAAGCAACAGTTTACTATGCACCTTATTAACCATATCATCATAGGTCTTAGCCATATTGAGATAATCGTTCCTTTTCTTATATACAGCGAATATGTCATTATAAGCCTCTTCTACTTTTGTAGTATCAAGATCAGCAGCTTTTTTCAAAGTTTCTATGCCTGCTGTTGTATCCTTCCCGCTTGCAATTTGTAAGCGACCTAAGTACAAATAATCGCGCGGTAAAATACGGCTTGGGCCGGCTTTTGCAAACCAGTTGTTCATGGCGTCTAAACCATTAACATAATCCTTATTTTCATAAGCCGCATAGCCTATATAACGGTATACACGGGCATTTATAGCTGCTGATTTTGAAAGTCTTGTAGCAACTTCCTGTATAGTTTTATAATCGCCGAGGTTTACCAGGAAATCTGCATAGCGTAATAGCGACTCCAACGATTCATCGGTTAAACTTAAATACTTTTTATAGTTTTCTACCGCTTCTTTTACCTTTGCCGATGCCTTAGGGCCGTCGGTACGGGCCAGGCTTGACGACCATTCCAGGTCGGTTTCACCCCATTCGCGGTAAGCCGGCCCATAATTAGGATCGATGGCTATAGCTGCCTGGAACTGCTTCTCCGAATCTTCATAATTGTCGGCATACCTCCATAACACACCTTCTGCCACGTTAGCTGCCGGCGATTTTGGGTCGAGCGCTAATGCCGCGTTATAAGCGTCGTAAGCATCGTTGCTTTTTAATTGTGAGCGATAGGCGTTGCCCAGTTCAACCAGCAGTTCCGCGTCTTTAGGGTTTGCTACCTTGCCATGATTTAAAGCGTCGATAGCGGCGTTTGCCTTAGCGGGGGGGAATTTGCCATCATGGGCATCCAACAGGTATCCTTTACCCATATATAACCAGGGCTTACTGTCCTTTTTAGATGCTAAAGTAATAGCCTGGTTAAAGTTCGACGTTGCGCCTGCCTCGTTCTTATTCATCAATTCTACCACGCCTAAACCCACATAATTTAACGCTGATTTTGCGTTTACAGCTATACCTCTTGCAAAGGTCAATTTAGCCGAATCGGGATAATCCTGCACAACGTATACCCATCCCAGGTAAAAGAAATTTTCATCATTTGTTGGCTGTGTAACCGTAAGGTTTTTAAGCATTCCTTTTGCTTTTTGATATTGCTCGGCATCAATAGCTTTTTTAGCGTCAGCAAGGCTTTGCGCAAAAACTGATGACCCTATAAATACCAGCCCTAATGCTACCTTAGCTATTTTACTGATTATTTTCATCGCTTATTATAGTTTTTAATTTAATTTAATAATTGTGTTTAATATTAATTTCTCTTTCCGGTATGTCATCAGGTAATATGCCCGATCTTAAAATTATCCGCTGTCCGCGTTCACCCAGTACAAAATAAGCAAATCCTGATCCCAGGCCCATTTTCCCCGTACAATTTACAATATATAACCCCCTTATTAAAGGGTACTGGTTTAATGCCAGTGTATTTTGCGATGGTTTAAAGTATTGGTTGGGGGCGCTTTTACTATTTTCATCCTTAACCGCTACAATTTTTACCTTCTTTACAGCATCGGCATAATCAGCATCCGGGTCATTGAGCCAGCTAAAGCCGGTTATACCTATTGCCTGCGGATGCTGGCTTATATATTTTATTACTTCTTTATTTGTTTTGACGGAATAAATATTTTTTAGTTTAAAATCCTTATTTCCTGAAAACTCCTTCAAATATCTTACCAAGCTTGAATTCGGGTTGTCAAAAACAATATTTGTACCTGTTTTAGTTTCGCCGTTCAGCATTTTTTTTATTTCACTTACCGTTATCAGCGTATCATTCGACGCCTGGTTTACAATTAACGCTATCGCGTCAATAGCAAAGCGGTTAACAACGGGCGGCAATGTTCTGTCGGTTAATATTTTTGTTTCGTCTGCATTTAACTCACGCGATAAAATGGCAAACCTCACACTATCATTCAGTAAAAGCCTTAAAGCGCCGTTTTCAGACCTGTATAAAATATCAGGTTTGGCTTTAGGGTTTAAGTGTTCAAAAACATAAGCCTCTTCATCCACGATCGGCTGAAATGATTCATCGGCAACTAAGGTAATCTTACCTGACACAACCGTTTCGTCCGGGGCGCTTTTTTTTGCTTTTTGCTTACAGGATGAAAACCCTATAAATAACAAAAAACCAGCTAAAACACATACGGCCTTATTCTTCATTATCTTCTTCTTTTCTAAATAAGCGCGAAAAGCGCAATACCGAATAGATAATTATCAAACACCCAAATATTTTTTTATAACCATTATCAGGTAATATTTTATCCCAAAATATTACCATAAGCCCCAGGGTTAAAAAGCATATAAATGCTATTACTCCTAAAATAAGCAGAAACCGCCTTTTGAGCGATTTCTGCTTATTATGAAACCGGTACGGCATATTATTAATTATCGCTGCTGCCCAATGTAAAATTGATAGGCACCGTATACATTACACGAACCGGACGATTGTTTTGTATACCAGGCGTCCATTTCGGAGAGGCTTTTAAAACGCGTATAGCCTCATCCATTTCGCTTTGGCTTGGTCCGCGCACTGCCTTAACATCAGTAAGGCTGCCATCCTTTTCAACAATGAACTGGCAAATAACCCTGCCGGTTGTATTGTTTTCACGGTCAATAGCCGGGAACTTGATATTTTTACGCAAATACTCGTAAAATTTGTCCATCCCCCCCTTAAATTCGGGTTGCTTTTCAACGTTACTAAATATTTTGTTCTCATCCTCCGTAACCTGTTTGGTATCAGAATTACCTACCGGCTCATCTATACGGATCTCGGCATTAGGGTCGCCTTTTTGGTCTTTTTGACCAGGATCGGCAACTTTCAATTCCTTTTGCGTAGGGGGATCTTGTTTTACCTCGTTATCCGGTTTTACAATCGGCGGGGGAAACATTTTCTGTTCAACCTTTGGTTTAGGTGGTTCTTTTGGTGGTGGCGGCGGAATTTTTTTGTCGGGCGGTGGAGGCGTAAGCACCACATCGGTGATCTTTACCTTTACTCTTGCCTTAGGTATGAACCCCTCCAATTGATTTATAATTGTTGGTAACGATATAACAAATATAAAGAATAGGGCACCGAACAGCAACGCGCGGTTAGTATTGCGCGGGTTATGCCTCCTTAATTCGTATGCGCCATAAGCTTTATTTCGCCCGCTAAAAACAACGTCGATCCATTCCTGCTTTAATATGTCTAATTTAGATCCCAGCATTATTTGAAGCTTTAAATTTTTACGTTAATTATTTTATTTAATTTTTTTTAGTTAAGACCATCTCTTGTTAATAAAGAAATATCCAAAGCTGTAATAGGTACTATTGCACGCTCCTGGTTACCAACAATATTTAACTCGTCCATAATACTTACCATATCCGCATAGGTCGATTTATTGCTTGGTTTTATCAGCACGATCATTTCTTTACCTGAGCTTGCCTTAATTTTAGCGCCTTCTTCCAATAATGATTTCCTTATGCCATTTTTTCCAAAATTATCTTTTGTTGGGCCTGCCACCAAATGGTCAGGCGGAGCACCGATAAACCATTCTACCTGGTTTTTGGTCCCTAACAATACGGTCATTGTTCTTGATTCCGGAACGGGTAAACGGACATCTTTAAGCGGGTCCTTATCCGGCATAACCAAATCCATTGCTTTTGGCTTTTGGAGAGTGGTAGTAAGAATAAAAAAGGTGATCAGCAGGAAAGCCAGGTCAACCATGGCTGTTAAGTCAACCCTTGTTGATTGTTTCTTGGTCCTAACCTTGCCGCCGCCTTTTTTACCCCCGCCGGAGGTATCTAATTCTGCCATAATTTTTTATTTTGTCACCGTTCTTAACGATGTGATTAAACCAAACTTGTTAACTTTTTGCTTTTGCAGCGTTGTTATTATTTTCGCTATGGTAGGGTATTCCTCTTTGCTGTCGCCTTTAATAGCTATTCTTAATTCTTTATTGTGTACAGCAATATCGGCTTTCCGGGCATTTTTAACCCACCAAAACAATTCATTATTGTCGGTAGTGTCCACCTGGACGCCGTTTTGCGCTACCTGTGATCTTTCCTTGCTGGACATGTCTAAATATGTCTTCAAATAATTTACAGGTACGCCAACTGTTTCTACATTGGCAAATGCTTTTATTTCATCGGGGGTAAACTGAATTTTATATTGATCGGCCATTCCCTTCAATGTTTCCATGCGGATCTCGGCGCCTTCAACGCTAAAGAAAGTTTTCCCCTGGGCTACCAGGATGGTTGAAAAATCATTCTCAGGCAGCGTTATTATTGATGTTGAAGCAGGCACCTCGGCATGTACCGGGTCCTGGGTCTTGGGTTTTGCTGATAATATAAAGAAAGTGAGCAGCAAAAAAGCTACATCGCACATGGCGGTCATATCAGTTGCTGTACTCTTCCTCGCGACTTTTACTCTGGGCATAATCTTGTTAGTTAAATATAGTGTTCTAAATTAAATTAATTTCCGGCCAAGCATTGCAAGGCCGGAACCTTAACACTAAAATTTATTTGTTTTTATGTGTCGCGGCAAAAGTTTGCACAATGCTGAAACCTGTTTCATCAATAGCATAAGTTAAACCGTCAATTTTTGAGGTAAATACATTATACATTACAATTGATAAGGCTGAAGTAGTGATACCTAACGCGGTATTAACCAACGCTTCCGAGATTGCTCCTGATAGAGCTGATGTATTATTGCCTGTACCAGCCAGCACGTGGAAAGCTGTTATCATACCAATTACCGTACCTAACAAACCTGTTAACGTACCGATTGATACCAGGGTAGCAATGATGGTTAAGTTTTGCTCAAGCATAGGCATTTCTAAAGCGGTTGCTTCTTCAATGTCTTTTTGTATAGCCAAAGTTTTTTGGTCAACGTCAAGCGTTGCCTCAGTTTCCATTTCTTTATACTTTTTTAATCCTGATTTTATAACGTTAGCTACAGAACCTTGTTGTTTATCACATTCTGCAGAAGCCGCTTCAATGTTACCGCTATTTAAGAATCCCTGTACTTTTTTAACAAATGCATCAACACTGCTGGTGCCTGACGCTTTATTTATAACAATAAAACGTTCTATTGAGAATACAATTACCATTAATACATACGACATTACTAAAGGTACAAGGTATCCGCCCCGGTGTATAATTCCAAATACATCATCCGGTTCCCCACCGTCTACATCCCCTCCTTTATAGTGACTTTTATCACCAAATATGTATACGAAAAGGATTATCGAAACGATAATACAAATTGGAACAGTCAAGGTCGCAAACATGCCAGATGCACTTGAGCTTTCTTTTTTAACGGTAGTTGGTTTTGTTGGTGCGTTTGCCATTACTTTTAAATTTTAGTTTTTAGTTTTTGTTTATTTTTAGTTAGTTAGTTAATTGCGCTTTTTTTTGCGGATAACAAAAATAGAATTTTACCTAAATAAAAAAACTCTTTTGTTATTCTTTAATAATTATTTAATGTATAAGTTATACCCCGGCATTGCTATTTAACGTAATGAAACGAAAATTAATACCTTTTTAAACAATTTTTTACAATGAAACTTATTATTTTTTATAATAGCAAGCAATACCTTATAAAAATTATGTAATTATACTGTTATAATTAAGTCTTTGTGGAATTATCAATTTCTGTAATAGCATTCTTACATACTTTTTATAAAAATCCTCAAAGTTTATCCTGCCAGGTTTAATAATGACAGCTATAATTGGCGCCGCAATATTAGCGACTTTATATTTTAAAACAATTAATTAATTATATTAAAAAAAATAAAAATATAATGTAAACTAAAAATTTAGTCAATGATACAAAAAATTTATTCATATAAAAAAATTTATTTTGAAATAATTTTTTGTGCGGCCGGTTATACTGGTTAACCTCCTGCTTTTTTAGCCTTATACCCCTCGGCCTGCAATAATGTTAAAACCTTATCTCTAAAATCGCCCTGTATCAATATCTCTCCGTCTTTAACCGAGCCGCCAACACCGCATTTTGTTTTTAGCTTTTTTCCTATAGCTTCCATATCGGCAATGGCGCCTACAAAGCCTCCTATTGCTGTAACTAATTTCCCGCCGCCCTTCCGGTCCAGGTAAATTTTGAGATTTTGCTGCTGGGGCGGCAATGTTCCGGTTTGGGGAATATTATTTTTAGTGTGCTGAAAATCCGGGTCGGTAGAATAAACTACGCCGGTGAGATTTTTGTTTTTTTTTGACATGCTTTTTAATCTAATCTCTGTTCTTAACACTAAAACTCTCGCCGGCAATAACTTTTACTGAAGCCGGAAAAACCTTAATTTCAACTGCAGCGCCTATTTGTGTGGGTTCGCCATCCAAATGCATTGGCCCGGGTTTATCACGCTTAACGCTGATATGTTTACCCCGAATGATTTCAACAAATTCTGACCGGTGAGCCGTTTTTGTAAACATACGGATAACCAGTTCAGGAAACCGGTACAACGGGAATGGTTTAATAACACAAACGTCTATCAACCCATCCTGTACCGAGGCCTGCGGCGATACATGCGCGTTATTTCCATATTGCGATGAATTGGCAAAACTCAGCATAAAAGCAGTACGTTCGTAGGCAACGCCATCAATTTCCAGGTGATAGGTTTGCGGCTTATATTTGAGTATTTCTTGTAAAGACGATTTTACATAGGTAATAAACCCGCGTTTTTTTCCATGAGCAAATACTTCGCTTATATGGGCATCAAAACCCATACCTGCCATGTTAAAAAAAGGCTTTCCATTAGCTTCTGCCGAATCAATAATGGCTATGTTGCCGGTATTTAAACATTCTATCGATTCCCGGATATCCATCGGGATACCCAAAAAGCGCGCCAACCCGTTTCCCGAACCGCACGGAATTATACCCAATATGGCGTTACTTCCCGCTAATGCCGATGCAACTTCATTTACCGTACCATCACCGCCTACAGCTACTACCAGGTCGTAATTATTAATGGCCCCTGCAGCTACCTCGCTGGCATGTGCCACACGGTCGGTAAATACTATGGTAGCCTCGGCATCCAGGTATTTTTCAATTAGCCGGGGCACACCGCTTTTCTTTTTCCCGCCCGATATGGGGTTTATAATAAATAATGCTTTTCGTTTCAATTAAATATATTTTTTACAGGTACCAAAAGTAAATGTTTTCGACTTTGTAAAAAATTGTTTTATTTTTGGCGCACAATAGTGGACTGATTTAGTTGCCACGCCCTATACCAGGAGTTCCCGGATAGGGTTGGGCCGGATTGCAACCACGTAAAAAAGTGCTAAAACCCTGCTTCTTTACAAAGTTCAGTTAAATCCTTCTTTTCTATTTTTACATTCAAACAGATAAAAAAATATGCCTTACTTATTTACTTCAGAGTCTGTATCAGAAGGACATCCTGACAAAGTTGCCGATCAAATATCGGATGCATTAATTGATAATTTTTTAGCGCTTGATCCTGATTCAAAGGTCGCCTGCGAAACATTGGTTACTACCGGGCAGGTTTTTTTGGCCGGCGAGGTAAAATCAAAGGCATACCTTGATGTGCAAAAAATAGCCCGTGAAGTGATCAATAAAATTGGTTATACCAAGGGCGAGTATATGTTCGACGGTAGTTCGTGCAGCGTATTATCGGCCATACATGAGCAATCGCCGGATATTAACCAGGGTGTTGACCGCCAGGCGAAAGAAGAGCAGGGCGCCGGCGACCAGGGTATGATGTTTGGCTATGCTACCATTGAAACTGATAACTATATGCCGCTGGCCCTGGATATTGCCCACGCTTTATTAATTGAGCTGGCAGCCATCCGCCGCGAAAATACCGATATTAAATACCTTCGCCCCGATGCAAAATCGCAGGTAACACTGGAATATGATGATGACAACAAGCCAACGCGCATTGACGCCATTGTAATATCAACCCAGCATGATGATTTTGGTGAAGAGAAAGCTATGCTGGAGAAGATAAGCAAGGATATAGTAGGTATACTTATACCACGCGTAAAAGCTAAATACCCTAAATACGCGCATTTCTTTAATTCTGACATTAAATACCATATTAACCCTACAGGTAAATTTGTTATAGGTGGGCCGCATGGTGATACCGGCTTAACCGGCCGTAAAATAATTGTGGATACTTATGGCGGCAAAGGCGCGCATGGCGGCGGCGCTTTTTCGGGTAAAGACCCGTCAAAGGTAGACCGCTCGGCAGCTTATGCTACACGTCATATCGCCAAAAACCTGGTTGCGGCAGGCGTTTGCACCGAAGTTTTGGTGCAGGTATCGTACGCTATCGGCGTTGCCCAGCCTATGGGTATTTATGTAAACACCTACGGAACCGGGAAAGTTAACTTAAACGATGGCGAAATAGCCGCGAAAGTAGAGGCCATATTTAATATGACCCCGTACGCTATAGAAACCCGTTTTAAACTGCGTAACCCGATATACAGCGAAACCGCCGCTTACGGCCACTTTGGCAAACCAAGCACGGTTGTAACCAAAACCTTTACCCACCATGACGGCACAATTGTTAAAAAGGAGGTCGAGTTGTTTACCTGGGAAAAGCTGGATTATGTTGACGCTGTAAAAAAAGCTTTTGGATTATAATAAACTCTTTTAATTTGATTTTTTAACTTAGGGCGATGGATGTATCCATCGCCCTTTTTTATAGCGCTATGCACCATCCCGAAGAAAACCCGTGGCAAATTAATTCTGAAAAAGAGATTTATAACAATCCATGGATAAATTTAACCGAATACCAGGTTATCAATCCATCGGGCAACCCGGGTATTTATGGAAAGGTGCATTTTAAAAACAGGGCCATTGGCATTGTTCCGCTTGATGAAGAGCTGAACACCTGGTTGGTGGGCCAGTACCGTTTTGTGCTCAACCAATACAGTTGGGAAATACCCGAAGGCGGCGGCCCTATAGCTAATGACCCACTGGAAGCCGCCAAACGTGAATTACTGGAAGAAACAGGCCTTAAAGCCAACAAATGGGATGAGGTTCAGCGGATGCACCTCAGTAATTCGGTGAGTGATGAGCTATGTATCATTTACGTAGCGCGCGGCCTGGAACAATTTGAAGCCGAGCCCGAAGATACCGAACAACTCCTTATTAAAAAGCTGCCATTTGAAGAAGTGTACCGAATGGTATGCGCGGGCGATATTACCGACTCTGTTACCGTAGCGGCGGTTTTAAAGGTAAAATTGCTTTTATTGGAAAACAGGCTGCCGTAGAGACGCAATGCATTGCGTCTCTACAAATTATTTTTAATTTAGTCCGATCAATTAATCCATGAAAAAGTTCCTCGGCTATTTCTTGTCTCCCATTGCTATTGTGGCGTTTTTGCTGGCGCTTTGCATCTTTCAGCCTGTACAATGGGTATGCTACCGTTTTTTTGGCTATAAGGCGCATAAACGGGCCGTCGACCTGTTAAATTTTTGCCTTACAGGCACCATGTATATTTTAGGTAACACCGTTACTTTTATTAATAAGCAGCATTTACCCATTGGGCGCCCCATGATCTTTATATCCAATCATCAAAGTTTATTGGATATTCCGCCGCTTATCTGGTACCTCCGGAAATACCACGCTAAATTCATTTCGAAAATTGAACTCACTAGGGGCCACATCCCCTCTATATCCTATAACTTAAAATATGGGGGCGGCGCTAATATTGACCGTAAGGACCCGCGCCAGTCGCTTATGGAAATGGGTAAGCTGGGCACACGTATGCAAGAGAATAACTGGTCGGCGGTGATATTCCCTGAAGGCACACGCTCAAAAAACGGGCGGGTAAAACCTTTCCAGGCGGGGGGCATAGCCATCATCCTGAAAAAATGCCCCGGCGCGCTGTTAGTGCCCATCGCTATAAAAAATTCATGGAAAGTGGTACGTTACGGCCTCTATCCGCTCAATACCTTTACGCCCATCACCCTTGAAGTGCTGGAGCCTATTGAAACTGGAACAACCTCTGTAGATGCGTTGGTGGCGGAAGCGGAAGATAGGATAAAAGCAGCACTAAGCCCCCTAACCCCCTGAAGGGGAACAATAGCGGTAAGTTTGGTTGTTTTGTTACAGGCGAGTATGAAACACGTATAACAACGCCCACACTTTTAGCACATTGCCCATTATTTTTGCACTACACCAGCTATCAAAAAATCTATCTTATCTATCAGGTATTTGCCATTAGTCTTTTTTAAATAGTACAATGAATAAGTATCTCTATCAAATGGCGTCTGCATTTTGATTGTGATTTCGCTCACTAGAGATTTTATAACTATTAATTTAATATTGTTTAAATTTTCCAATATTGAATTGGGCTCCTGGCTATGGACAATTGGATCATAATCCAAGCCATCTACCGTCCCGTCATCTTGCTTTGTTTTTTGAAGAGTCAAATCAATTTTCTTGAATAAATCCCTATTATATGTGATATAATTGTCTGAGAAAAACCCGGATGACTTTAAAACTGATAGATACTTTTCTGTTTCATTAAAGTTTATTCTATAGGGAGCGTTATTGGGGATGTCCATTTTTATGGGATAAATATGGTTATTCAAATAATCAACCTTAGTCTTATACCATTTGAAAAAGCTTCTTAAAAAAAGAATTGGGCTATCACTTTGCTGCGAGTTCGAAAATCCTTTCAATGCAAAAGTATTAATACTTGCATTTTTTGAATTTGCATTCATAGCGTTAGCATTTAATACTAACGCTATTAGAATAAAAAATGCGATGTTATTTTTATAATTTTTCATATTAGCATATTTTTAATTATTGAAGTCTGACTATGTTAGTCAGGATGTTTCATCCCTTCAATTACAGCAGATTTTTTATCTGCTAAACAAATATACAAAAGCAAAAAAGCCCAAGGACCTTCGACTTAAGACTTAAAAGCCAAGGGTCTAAACATTTTTCCCATCAATGATCTTAAAAAAATCATCCCTATAAGTATCTCCCACGGGAATAATTTTATCGCCAATGCGGATGCGGCTGCGTTCAATACTATCTATCTTGTTCAACGCAACGATGTATGATTTATGCACCCGCACAAAATGTTTTTCGGGCAGCGTGTCCTCCATCTTTTTCATGTTCTGGAGGGTGATAATGCGCTCGGTGGTGGTAAATATCGAAATGTAATCCTTCAGCCCTTCAATAAACAATATTTGGTGCAGGTACACTTTCTGTATTTTATGGTCGCTTTTTACAAAAATAAAATCGCTCATAAAATCATGCTGTTGCTGCTGTATCTGCACTTCGGGCGGGGCTGCTTGTTTGGATGGCTGTATAATACCCTGGGCCTTTTGCGCTGCTTTAAAAAAACGGTCGAACGCAATAGGTTTAAGCAGGTAATCCACTACATCCAGTTCATAACCTTCCAGCGCGTATTCGGGGTAGGCCGTGGTTAATATCACTTTGGTTTTGCCATTGGCTATACGCAGAAATTGTATACCGGTCAATTCGGGCATTTGCACATCTAAAAAGACAAGGTCAATATTACCTTCCTGCACCAGCGTTAACGCTTCTATGGGGTTGGTGGTTGATCTAACCAAGACCATAAAGGGCACCTTTGATATATAATCTTCCAGTATATGCAGCGCCAAAGGCTCGTCATCAACTATAAGGCATCTGATCATGCTATAAAACTAAGGATAATTCGCAAGTGTAGGTATCTATTTCATCCCTTATATCTAAATTATATTTTCCCGGGTATAGCAAATCGAGCCTGCGCTTCACATTATTTAACCCAATACCTCCTATAGCATCGCGGTTATTGCTGTGCTTTTTATTTTGTATATAAAAATGCAAATTTTGCTGATCAACGGTGATGAGCATTTGTATCGGCGTAAGCGAATCGTTAGCTATGCCATGTTTAAAGGCGTTTTCAATAAATGCTATTAATAACAGCGGCACTATCTGCTGATCGTCCACTTTCCCGTCGATCTTAAAATCGATATAGGCCTTATTGCCAAACCTTATTTTTTGCAGGTCGATATAGTTTTGCAGGTATTGCAGTTCTTTAGCAAGATCCACTTTATTGTCATTACACTCATACAGCATATAACGCATTATCTCTGATAGCTTCAGGATAGCGCCGGGCGTATTTTCTGATTGCTGGTAGGCTAATGAGTAAATGCTGTTTAACGAGTTAAATAAAAAATGCGGGTTGATCTGCGATTTCAAAAAGGCGAGTTCGGCGCTTAGCCGCTGGTTTTCCAGGTCGCGCTGTATGCGTTCATTCAGGAACCAATCGCTGCTGAATTTCAGCACGACACTCAAAAAAACAAACAACAAGCTGGTAAAAAAAGTACTGATAAAGTACGACCAAAAACCTATCATTACCTCTTTTCTATCCCTCATGTGCATCAGCACATCCTCTTTAAATAACACGCCTATGCCATATTTGCCTATACCATAGGCAACAATGGTAAGCGCTATGGCCACCGCGTACATACCATAGCGTTTCCGGTTTAAAAAAACAGGGATGAAAAACAGGTAATTGAGATAAAAAAGACTAATATTTATGCAGCCGTATAACCCAAATATAACCAGCATGCGCTGCACGGTCATTTTTGAATTATCGTGCACAATAAATAAAAAGAACGAGATAATGCTTACCCAAAAAAGCACATGCCAGAATATTTGCCAGGATTTTTTCATCGCTTCAAAATTAGTATTTTGATTTGCCGCGGGTTATATTTTATATACAGCTTTATTTTTTATCGATAAACAGCCAATTATTATCTATGAACTATATGTAATTATAAACAGGCGTTCATCTATGAATTACCGCTGTTGGTATAAATGTTTTTAATGAACCAATTATTTGCTATTTCTTTGTTGCATCAAAAAAATCACTCACAATGAAAAAGCTGATCACCAATACCAATCCATTTATACTACTGCTTGCACCGGTACTGTTTGCATTAATTATGGGCATTAGTTACCAGTTTGAGCAAAAAAAACAATGTACCGAAACAACCGCGTCTGTGCGCCCAACCTCTTTGTTTTTTAAAGGCATTGCCCTTGTAAAAGCTGTTTGCTCTATAAGCAAAGAGAATGTATGGTAATACAAACCGAAGGGTTAACCTTTAACTTTGGCAGCCAAACAGTTGTTAAATCACTTTCACTACAAGTTCCGCAAGGGAGCATATATGGTTTTCTTGGCCCTAACGGCGCCGGGAAAACCACTACTATAAAATTATTGCTTAACCTGTTAAAAACACAGGAAGGCAGTATCCGGATTTTCGGCCTCGACTTTAAAGATCACCGCAAAGAAATACTGGCGCAAATAGGTTCGCTCATTGAGCAGCCTGCCCTATACCTGCATCTTACCGGTAAAGAAAACCTGTTAAACCGGGCCATCCTGCTGCAAATTCCGGAAACCCGTGTTGATGAAATGCTCGACCTGGTGCATTTAACCGAAGCGGCCCATAAAAAGGCGGGCAACTATTCGCTGGGGATGAAACAGCGTTTGGGTATCGCCCTCGCTTTATTATCAGACCCAAAACTTTTACTATTGGACGAGCCCACCAACGGCCTCGACCCCAACGGCATTATCGAGGTGCGCGAATTGTTGAAGGACCTGGTTACCCAACATAACAAAACCGTTTTTATATCAAGCCATTTACTGGCCGAAATTGAGCGCATGGCCACCCATGTGGGTATTATTAATAACGGCGAACTATTGTTCCAGGGTGAAATAAAAGACCTGGAAACCATAAGCCAGCCGCTGGTGCGTATTGAAGCTGATAATACTGTTGACGCGGCAAACCTGCTGACAAAACAAGGCTATAAGGTTGCTGATGTAAATGACCGTACTTTATCGGTAATATACCATTCGAAAGAAGAAATGGCAAAGATCAACGCCCTGCTTAATCAAAACAACTATACCGTTTACAGCATACATAAGGTACAAAAGGACCTTGAAAAACTGTTTTTAGATATTACCCAAACCCCGGCAAAATGAAAGGCTTTATACTATCGCTCCGGTCCGAATTTTATAAGAGCCGTAAAACATTAGGTTTTTGGGCCGCTATATTATTGCCGGTATTGATCGGGCTGCTTGTTTTTATGGGCTTTTATGCCAATAGCGCTAAAATGCATGGCCTGCCGCCTGCTATGCTATGGCTCAGTTTTTCGGGCGCTATAATGGGGATAATGGGTACGCTGCTGCTGCCCATATTTATTATATTTATAACCTATTCGGTAAACAGTGTTGAACATAAAGCCGATACCTGGAAAACCCTGTTCAGCCTGCCCATAGCCAAATGGTCGGTTTACACGGCCAAGTATGTATATGCGCTGTTCCTGGTTATACTTTGCCTCATGCTTTTAGCCTTGTTTACCATTGGCTATGGCAATTTGCTGGGTATGGTAAAACCCGAATTGAAGTTTGCCGGATACCATATGGAATTGATGCTGTTCCAGGTTTACTTTAAGTTATTCCTGTCGGGATTAGGCATATTATCCATCCAGTTTTTATTGAGCCTGGTTTGGTCAGATTTTTTGAAGCCGATGGGTATTGGCTTTGTATGCACCATAGCAGGCGTAATTATGGTTAACCTTAACTGGGATTATGATTTCTGGTTCCCCTACGCCTCGCCTATGATGGCGCTAAAAAGTATGTTGCCCCATGCCAGGCACGAGCACCCCAAACAAATGGTGATAGATATTATTACCAATGATGTTTACGTAAGTTTGGTTGTTTCGGCAATAGTATTTATAGTTGGGTTTTATGTGGTGCAGAGGAGGAGTGTGAAATAGTGAGTTGGGAGTGGAGTTAGTTAAGGATCACTATTATGGCGTTCCCTGCGGGCCGCGCTGTACGCTCATACTGCACGGGCATTAGCCACAAGGCCGGTATACGCTGCCATCGCTAACGCGGCCGGGGCGCAATGGTTTTTTTTGTCTGAACCATGATTTTTAGGATTAATGGGATTAGCAGGATTTTCAATCCGTTGTCTGTGTCCCACAGACAACTATGGGCTATGCTGTTTGTGCGGACACAAACAGCGAAGTTGAAATTGATTTGATTTCATTTGGCTAAGTGGCAGTTTGCCTGTAAATTCAATTAAAATATTTGAATCTATTAAATATCCCGTTCCCATTCATTCCGGCTTTCTGAGATATCATCCAGCATTTTTTTAGCATCAGCTTTACTCATGTTTACAGCCTTTGCATAATCAGACGGTTTCTTCTGATCGTTGGTTTCGGATTTTATAGTGACGCCAAGGCCCTTGAGTATTTGCTTAACCAAAGTGCTTTTTTTATCCGGAATATTGATCACTAACGTTTCCATGCTTACAAATTTACAAATTTTTATTAATAGTATATTCAAATGAAATTTTCTTTGTTATGGGGAAATTACCTGTTACACCAACCCTGTTTCATCCCGTCAAAATCGACCATTTTGCATTTACTTGATTATCAACCCATAAACCAAAAACCACACCTAAAAACACTGACGAATACGTCGTTACACCTTGTTTCATTCTGTTTCACTCAGTTTTTATAATTAGTTTATTTTCAATAGGTTAAGCTAAAATCTTGTTTCACGTGTTTCATTTGTTTCACACACACGTGAAACATCCCGATAGCTATCTGGACCGCGCTATCACCATTCACCACTGCCTACTCACAACTCCCATTCACCACTGCCCACCTGCCTGCCGGCAGGCATGGCTCACCAGCCTACCTCACCGGTTTCGGGAACACAGGCAAGCTCTCATGCCCATCCGCATCAACCGATTGCACCGCGAAGAAATAGTTATCCTTTGAGTAATTGAGCGTAAGGGTTGTACCGGCTACATATATCTTCTTCTCCCAGTAAGGGTTCATGGTTTCGCGCATCAGCACGTAATAGCCTGCCGGCTTTTTGCCCGTTGCCGGCGCTTCCCATTGCAGGGTGGTCCTGTTGGTTGTTTCGCGGTTAACCAGGCCCACATTTTGCGGCTCACCCGGCGCCGACGCCAGGTTGGCCAACGCCGATAAGTTCATTCTTGCCACCTTTTGTGCGTAGCTGTAGTCAACAAAGTCGGGCAGGTCGCCATAGTCAATGCCGTTTTGGGTACGTATGTCCTGGTGCTGGCGGGTATAGTCCTCGTTCATCTCAGTGATCCTTACCGCCGAATACCCCTGGTCCTGGAACGGCAGGTGATCGCCGCCGCGCAGATAGCGGTCCTTACGGTAAATGAGTTTTACATCCAGCTGCTCCACATAACGCTCGGCTACCTCCTTAATATAACGCGCCAACTGCCTTGACGGACTATCATTTTCACCCCCTAAAGCCATAATATCGCTTAACTGTTTAGCCTTAGCCACAACAGGTATACCCTCACTGAATACCCGCACGCTGCGGTTATCCTTCAGGTCGGTTTCGGTGCCATGGGTATTGCCTACAATATCATTATCCAACATGGCGTCAATGTTCCAGTTTTCGGCTTTGGCACGCTTGGCCAGGTGTGTCGATCCCCATAAATATTGCTCTTCGCCAACAACAACCGTAAAAATTATAGTAGCCGGGAACGATCGTTGCGACATTACCCGCGCCAATTCCATTGATACCGCCGTTCCCGAAGCATCATCATTAGCGCCCGGCTCAACCGCATTAGCGTTATTTACATCGCTTACCCGCGAATCCATGTGGCCCGATACCAGGTATATCCGGGTATCGTTAGGGTCGGTGCCTTTCAGGATGCCCAAAACGTTCTTCATGCCCTTATTCCCCTTAACCGATGTAAACGTATCAAACTGCACCACCAGCCTGCCGCCAGATGATTTTGCATAGCTCTCCATTTCGGCCTTTACCCAGTTGCGCGCGGCACCAATGCCCTCGGTTTTGCTGGTGGTATCGCTTAGCGTATGGCGCGATTTAAAACTTACCAGCTTACGTATGTTAGCCTCAATGTTTTTTGCCGATACCTCATCAACCATTTGCTTAATGGCGGCATCTTGCTTAATGGTGGTTTGGGCCACTGCGGGCAGCGTGCATACCAGCAGGAATAAGAGTTTAGCGTATTTCATATCGATAAATATAATTCAAAAAGGTTGTCATAGCAATGCCCAATGCCATAATTTGGCTATTACTCCTCCTCATCCCCCGCAACTGCCAGCATGTCATCAACCTGCTTAAAATTGCTGCGCACAAAATGGCACCAGTCGCATTCCTTTTTGCCGCAGCCGGTGTTAAAATCATGCGCCTGTATTTTTTGATATACGGTAGTGATCTGGTCAGTCACTACAGCAATATCATCCGGGCTTATCACTATCTTTTCTTTATAATATTCTCCATCATTTATTGGTTCAACAAAATCAAAAATAGTACTTACCACTTCCCAGTCATTGCTGCGGTCATGATCGATCAATATTTTATAAAATACCGCCTGCCGCCAGTAATCGCCACCGTTGGGTTTATCCGTTGTTGGGGCAAGCAATTTGTCTTTGGCGTTTTTAAGCTTGCCGGTTTTATAATCAACAATGGTTGCCTGTTTACCGTCGAACTCTATTTTATCAATATTACCTTTAATAGGTACACCTTCAATTTCAATGTTTTTGACGGGCCGTTCGGTAACGGCTATTTTGTTCCATACAGGTACATTTTGTTCGTAGTAAGGCGGCAGTATTTTTTCTCCATAATCCATGCGCAGCTTAAATTCTTCTTTGGTGAATGAATCGCGGTTGCGGTACATGTACCACTTGAACTCCTTCATAAACTGCTCGGTCGACGGGAAATTATCGTCGTCATCTTTTAACCATCTGAACGCTTTATTCAGCGCCCAATGCACCGCCTGCCCAAACGTAGCCGATGGGCTCTTACCCGACGGCACCCGTATTAAACATTGAAAATAAAACCGCAGCGGGCAATCCAAAAAATTATTTAAATGCGTAACAGATAGCGTATAGCCCTGGAGCAATTGGTTAATATAATTGGTATCAAGCAGTTCAACTTTTGGTTTGTCTTCTTCGCTGAACTGGGTGGCATAAAACTCCAGCATGGCGGTTTCGCCTACTTTTGGATGTTCAATCACCATATCGGTTTCGGCTAATATCTCGCCGATAAATTGAGATGATTCCTGCTCCTTGCCCTTTTTATCTTTATTGGCGTATGATATCATTAAACATTGTTTGGCCCGCGTTATCGCCACGTAAAACAACCGGCGCGATTCTTCCTTTTGTGCTATATCATCATTTGAGGCTTGTGTTAAGGTGTCGGGGTAACTGAAACCGTTATTGCGGCCCTTGCTGTCCCAGGTTTTTTTATCGCAGCCAATAAAAAACACATGCTCAAACTCCTGTCCTTTTGAACCGTGGGCCGTAAAAAAGTTTACGCCGTTATCCGAATAAATAACCTGGTTCAAATCAAGCCTGATATTGTTTTTCTTCATCAGGTCGATGGTAGCCAGCAGGTCGGCCAGTTTTATTTCGGGGTTTTTGCGGCTCTCGTCCTTTAAAAAATCGAAGAAATTGGTCAGTATCTGCATATAGGTCCCCTTATCGGCCTGCAGCATAATGTAGCGCAGTATCCCCATTTTGCTTATTACCTGCTGAAATAGCTGCTGCAGCGTAACGCTCATGGCCCCGGTTAACAGCTCATCCAAATTATTGATGAGATATTTCATTTCTGTATTCGGCGCGGCATCAAAAAGGCCGGGCTGTTTGGGCGCGCGCATTTCGCTGATATAACGGCGCAGCGAGGTTTTGGGCTGATTATTAACGGAGGTAACAAAGTTTTCTTTTGATACCGCAATACTCGCTTTAGCAATTTCAATAGGCGCTATGGTAAAAAAATCATAGTGCAGTATCTCGAACAGTAACTCATCGCCGCTGTAGGGCGAATCCAGTTCCATCGCTAAATAACGCAGTATGTTAATTATTTTTTCACCAAAGGGAATAGTAAGCACATCAATTTTGCGGCGGGTATTAACGGCTATTTTTTGCGCGTCTAAAAAGTGTACCAGGTCGTCTACCTGGTTATGGTTACGGTAGATTACCGCTATCTCGCCGGGGGGCGTTCCGCTTTCAACCAGGTGCTTGATGCTGATGGCTACATCCACCATTTCCTGGTCGGGGTTTTCATATTCGCGGATCACAGGTTTTACCACCAATTCATCAAAACGCGAATGTGACGATCGCAGGCTTTTATCAAGGGCCAGTTGTTTGGTTAAACGCTCGTTATTGTTGTTGATAAGCGCCTTTGAAATATCCAGTATATGCTGATTGGAACGGTAATTATGTTTAAGCACCACGGTAGCCAGCGTACTCACGTAATCGTTCGCGAAATCCAGTATGTTCTTCATATTGGCGCCCTGGAACTTGAAAATAGACTGGTCGTCATCGCCCACGACAAATACGTTGGGGGTTTCCCAATAATTCAATAAAAATTTCAGCAACTCATTTTGCGACCCGCTGGTATCCTGGAATTCATCCACCAAAATATAATGATAGCGCTCTTGGTATTTGCGCAGTATCTCCTCATTTTCGCGGAAAGCTTTCAGCACCCAAATGATCATATCGTCATAATCATAACGTCCTCTGGATTTCATTTTACCATCATAGCGCTGGTATTCGGCTACGGCTGCCAATAGTTTTTTCATCAGCTCATGTGCCGCATCAATATCTTTTTGCTTAGGGTCGCCAATTTTTATTCCCTTTGCGGGATTGGCGCGTTTGTATATAAACTCTTCGCGGTTGGGCAGGTCGTCAATATATTCCTGCACCGCTTTTTCAATCATTTCGTTATTCCAGTTTTCTCGTTTCATGGTCGAGAACAGGTTTTTTAGCCGGGGCACATCGTAATAAACATCGCCGGTAAAACGCTTCAGCAAATGATTGTTCGGGAACTCATCCACCAACTCCCTGAACAGCACTGCCGATTCCAGGTCAGACAGAGGCTCCAAATTCAGCTTGCCGAAATACTCCAGGTTTTCTTGAATGACTTCGTTACAAAAGGCGTGGAACGTATAAATATGAATGCGGTAGGCATCGGGCCCGATAAACTCGAACAACCGCTTGCGCATAGCCACCGCGCCGGCATCAGTATAGGTTAGGCACAGTATTTCACCCGGCAGGGCATCGGTATCGGTCAATATTTTACCAATGCGGGCCGCCAGTATTTGCGTTTTACCAGTACCCGGCCCGGCAATAACCAACACCGGGCCATCCATTTTATTAACGGCAGCTAACTGCTCGGAGTTTAGGCCGGATAAAGCCTTTTGGAATTCGAGGTTATATTTATTGGGGTTGGGTTGCATGGTAAGTGTAAAGATAGCAAAGGGTAAGATATATGTTATTACTTAGCAATAAAGAATTGTAACTTAAAAAATATCAAATCTAAAAGAGATAAAAAATATTAAATTTGTAAAAAGCAATACCATGAGCACAGCAGAAATCAGGCAGCGTTTGCATGAAATCATTGAAACTACTGAAGATAAAAAGCTAAAGGCAATTTATACATTGTTGGAGAGTGATGATTCAGATGATGGTTACACACTTAGTGCTGCGCAAAAAAAAGAGTTGGACAGAAGACTTAGCGACTATGAAAATGGTATAGGCAAAACTTATACCTGGGACGAGACTGTTGCTATAACTGATAAGGCTTTAGCAGATAGGAAAAAATAACATGGCCTATTCTTTTATTATAAAGGATGAAGCTATAAAAGAACTATCCGAAGCGATTATTTGGTACGAAGATCAACAGGATGGCTTAGGGATAACGTTCAGAACAAATTTTTATACTAAGTTAGGTCAAGTTTGTGCTAATCCGCTTCATTATAAAAATTCATACAAAAAATACCATGAAGTATTAACAGATAAGTTTCCATTCCTGATTGTTTATACTGTCGACGAAAAGGTCAAACAGATTATTATTATCGCCATATTTCATACCAGTCGCAACCCTAAAAAGAAATTTAGGAAAAGGTAGATCTACTTCCCAAACTGATAAGCACTAGACACGATCGCCCCTCTATCATCCGTCAAGTTTAATATCCATATCGTTGTATTGGCAGGCGGCGCATCAGCGATGATATTCTTGCCATTAATTTTTGCTGGTGCAGTTGTCCATTTCCTGTCTTTAAAGGGCAGGGTGGTATCGGTGGTGTAGGATAGCGACGCCTGGGTTAAACCTGTTTCTGTTTTAACTTTCGCTTCTACACCATTGTTTTTTACTTCGATCTTTGAAATTACTGGCAATGGCTTCCCCTTGATTAAATATTGGTCAACAAATAAACCAATTTCAACAGGCGCCCAACCTTGCGGGTGACCATGAACCATATCGGTTGTGAGACGGTAATTTTTAGGTGTTTTTACCAGGTCGTAGGTTTTTGAAAATATGGTTGGCGGATAAAATGGATCCTTAGTTCCGTTAACAAATAAAAAAGGCATGGTTGCTTTGCCTATATAATGCTCGGGTTCGTATTGGGCGGTCCATTTGGCTTTAATTTCGGGCGATAGGCGTTTCATATCATTATCGTAGAAATAGCCGCCCGGTTCGTCAATATACCCGCAGCCATATACTGGTACGGCCACTTTAAAGCGTTCATCAATGCCGGTTATAATACATGTAAGCCAGCCGCCCCAGCTAATACCGGTTATCGCGGTGCGTTTAGCATCAACATTAGGCAAGCTCATAATAAGCGAATGTGCCAAAATTACATTGGCTACCGAATGGTAAACCCAGTGCTTGTCTATTGTACTATCAATATTATACTTATAGCGGTTACCCTGGTCGGGGCCGCCATTGGCTAAGCGTTTTCCATCTTTTCCGTTTCCCGACAGATCCATTGCTATAGCGGCATAACCACGTTTGGCCCAAAGCACCGCCCATTCTTTAAATGCTTTACCGCCACCGCCATGCACTAATACGATGGCAGGCAAGTTATGATCCAGTTGAGGGTTGCCTGCCAGTGTACCAGGAGTAGCGTAATAGGCAAAGACATCCGTTTGCTTAATATTTCCGAAGGGTTCCCCTTTATAAATGATCTCTCTTACTTTAGCGGTATCCGCGTTATTCCAGGTGAATTGGGGCGGTACAGACAGCTTTTTCATATCCCATAACGCTGTATTTTGCGCTTTTAGATTGACAGATATAATAAACCCTAATGCAACTAATAAAACTAACTTTTTCATGCGGGTAATAATTGGTTATATCAAATAAACACATTTTTACTGACAAAATTTGTAGCGGCATAGGGTGGTGCCGTTTGTGTATTTTGAAATGCGGCAAATTACTAAATCGCAAAATTATTTAGTAAATTTGTTTAAAAGCTTTTAAATTATGACAACCGCAGCGATAAGAGAAAAATTATATGATTATATCAGGGTAGCTGATGATAAGAAGGTTGAGGCTATCTACACTTTATTGGAAGATCAGATGGCTCCGGCATGGGAATGGTCGGAAGATGAAGAATTTGTGGCTGAATTAGACGAGCGGGTGAGAAGATATGAAGCGGGCATTGACCCCGGATTTTCCATTGACGAAGCTAAAGCCTCATTGCAGGAAATGAAAAAAGAGTATTTAAAAACTCTCGGAAAATGAACTATACATTTGATATGCTTTTTAAAGCACGTCAGGAAATATTTGAGGCTTGGAAATGGTATGAGGAACAGCAGGATGGTTTAGGGGAGCGTTTTGAGGCCGAGGTTTTTAGAAAGATCTCTTTAATTACAATCAATCCGTTACAATACCCATTAAAGAAGCGAACACATGAGGTAAACACTAATGATTTCCCTTTTCTTATCGTTTACAGAATTAATAAGAGTCGTAAATTGGTAATGATAGTA
The DNA here is from genome assembly GCA_013288485.1 of Bacteroidota bacterium. GTDB lineage: Bacteria > Bacteroidota > Bacteroidia > Sphingobacteriales > Sphingobacteriaceae > Mucilaginibacter. The sequence continues at coordinate 6,555 of JABDBW010000004.1, read as the reverse complement.
TCTGTGTTTCATACAAGCAGGCATCCGAGGAAGAAGTATCGGCCTTAAATACAAAGTTTATACAATGGAAAAAGTTAAAACAGAAATGGCCCAATTAAACATTGAACCAGAAGGGTTTTTAAACGAGTATAACAAAGAATTGGATGAAGCTGAAGCCGAAATAGACGCCGGTAACTATTTAACACATGATGAAGTGAAACAATACTTTGTCGATAAGAGGAAACGTATTAGTGGAAATTAAATTTCCACCTCATTTGACCAAATTAAATGGGTTCGCTTTTTTATATCACGATTATATTTTTTGATCAATTTTTTATCAGTTATGAAAAATTTACTCATAACATCGTTTTCTCCGGGTACAATTGTTAAATAAAAATACAATCTGAACTTTTCAGGATAATCACCAACTACACCTTTTTTGCTCAAACTCGTACTATATACAACACTGCTATGCGGTAAAATTACTTCAACGATAGGCCAATTTTTCAAGCACTCGTTAGGGATACCGTCAACTTCAAGATTTTTATTATTTACTCCACCCATAAATATTCCTTGAAAACAAAGCTCACTTCCGTACTTTAATGTATCATCAGAATTATTGCTTAAGGTGACTACTATAGGTAATAAATCTTTTTTGCCATCTTTTATCCATTTACTAGCTTTAACCGTAAGTGTGCAATTTTTATAGTTATAATTTATCTTCTGAGCTATAAATGGCCAGGATTTAAGCTCACCGTCTTGAGCAAATAAGAGGCATGGAATGGTAATCAATAGCATCAATATCTTGAACGGTTTCATAACTCTTTAACCTATTTTAGGTTTGGACTATTAAATATAAGATTATATTAATTCTGCCCTGGTTTCCTACTTCATTGTTACAAGAATAGATCTATCTGTTTTTTAAAAATTGATAAATCTCCATTCGCCCAAGCTTCCAACAAAATAAGCCAAAAATCCCCTTGCAAATAAAACAAATAACCGTATCTTTGCAATCCCGAAAAAGCGGGGTTATACTATATATTTATAATTTAATTTAAAGCAAGTGAATACGTTAAGTTACAAAACTGTCTCGGCCAACAAAAAAACCGTTAACAAACAATGGGTTGTTGTTAACGCGGAAGGCGAGATTTTGGGGCGCTTGTCTACTAAGATCGCAATGATCATCCGTGGAAAAAACAAGCCTGATTTTACCCCAAACGTAGACTGCGGCGATAACGTAATAGTTATCAATGCAGACAAGGTAAAGTTGACCGGAAACAAGTTTAGCGATAAGCAATATGTTTCTTATACCGGTTACCCGGGCGGTCAGCGTTTCATTTCTCCTAAGGAGTTAATGGCGAAGCATCCAACACGCGTAATTGAAAAAGCGGTGCGTGGCATGTTACCTAAAAGTCGTTTGGGCAAAGCATTGTTTGGCAATCTGCATGTATATGCAGGCGACAAGCATCCTCATGAAGCACAAAACCCTACAGCCATTTAACTGTTAAACTAAAGGAAAAAAGAAATGCCAACAACAAACACTTCCGGCAGAAGAAAAACAGCCGTAGCCCGTATATACCTTACCGAAGGTAGCGGTGCAATTACCGTAAACGGTAAGGACTACAAAGAATACTTCCCCACATTGCCATTGCAATACATTGTTACCCAGAGCACTGAAGTTTCAGGTTCGGCCGGGATGTACGATGTTAAAGTAAATGTTGCAGGTGGTGGTGTAAAAGGACAGGCGGAAGCCGTTCGTTTAGCTATCGCGAAAGCCATTGTTGAACTCGATGCTGATAAGAAGCCTTCATTGCGCGCTAAAGGTTTAATGACACGTGATAACCGTATGGTTGAGCGTAAAAAACCGGGTCGCAAGAAAGCACGTAAGAGATTCCAATTCAGTAAACGATAATTTAAGGAGGACAACAAAATGGCAAGAACAACATACGACGAGTTACTGGATGCAGGTGTACACTTTGGTCACCTTACCCGCAAATGGGACCCTAAAATGTCACAGTACATTTTTATGGAGCGCAACGGTATACATATTATCGACTTAAATAAAACCTTATCAAAGGTTGAGGAGGCTGCGGCCGCTATAAAACAAATTGTAAAATCAGGCCGTAAAGTATTATTTGTAGCTACAAAGAAACAAGCGAAAGATATTGTTGCCGATTATGCAAAAAACGTAAACATGCCTTTCATAACCGAACGCTGGTTAGGTGGTATGTTAACTAATTTCGCCACCGTGCGTAAGTCGATCAAAAAGATGTCGAACATCGATAAATTGACTAAGGACGGTACGTATACCAATCTTTCTAAAAAAGAAAGGCTGATGATACAGCGCGAGCGTATTAAACTGGAAACCCTGTTAGGTGGTATAGCCGACTTAAATCGCCTACCTGCCGCTTTGTTTTTGATCGACGTTAAGAAAGAGCATATCGCGGTTTCAGAAGCGTTAAAGTTAAACATACCAACCTTTGCAATGGTTGATACCAACTCTGACCCTTCAAACATCGACTTCCCTATACCTGCTAATGATGATGCTACCAAATCAATTTCATTAATAACCGGTATCATTATAAAAGCTATTGAAGAAGGTTTGGAAGAACGCAAACGCGAGAAAGAAGACGAAGCTGAAAAAGAAGCTGCGCAAGCTAAAGCTAAGGTTGATGCCCCTGAAGCAGAGGCGCCTGTTGCTGACAGGACCCCGGTTGCCGAGGGTAAAAGAACCCGCAAAGCAGCCGTTGAAGCTACCGCGGCCGTTGAAGATAACGCGCCCGTAGCTGAAAAAACAGAAGAATAATTTTGTGAGTGGTGAATAGTGAATGGTAAGTTTAACCGCTCACCATTCATTATTCACCACTCACTATTTAAAACTTATAACTGAAATAACATGTCTACATTACAAATAACTGCGGCCGACGTAAATAAACTGCGCCAGCAAACCGGCGCGGGAATGATGGATTGCAAAAAAGCTTTGACCGAAACTAACGGCGATTTTGAAGCAGCCATAGATTATTTAAGGAAAAAAGGCGCTAAAGTAGCCGCCAGCCGCCAGGACAGGGAATCGAACGAAGGTGTGGTAATTGCACGTACATCGGCTGATGGAAAACGCGGTGTAATTATCGAATTGAATTGCGAAACTGATTTCGTAGCTAAAAACGCCGAGTTTATTGCTTTCGCTAACGCGATCGCTAACGAAGCGGTTGAAAACAATCCGGCATCAATTGAAGAATTAAATAACTTGGGAATTGATGTTGAAAATTCACGTATGACCATTGGCGAAGCCACTATTGATAAAACAGGTAAAATTGGCGAGAAGATAGGCGTATCAAAATACGAGGTTGTTGAAGGCGAAAAAGTTATCGCTTATATACATGGTAATTTCCGTTTAGCGGTATTAGTTGGCTTAAGCGCTAACGTTTCCGGTGCTGATGAAGCAGGTAAAGACGTAGCTATGCAAATTGCCGCCATGAACCCGGTTGCTATTGATAAAGATGGCGTTGACGCCACTACTATTGAGCGTGAACTGGAAATTGCTAAAGAGCAAATACGTGCGGAAGGAAAACCTGAAGATATGGTTGAAAAGATATCATTAGGTAAATTAAATAAATTCTATAAAGACTCAACCCTGTTAAACCAGGAGTTTGTTAAGGACCCGTCGAAAAATGTAGCCCAGTTTTTGAGCAGCATTGATAAGGGCCTTACCGTAACCGCCTTTAAACGGGTGGCTTTAGGAGCTTAAATATTTTATCCCCCGATGTACATCGGGGGATTTTTTTTGCCAAAAAACTCTGTTACTTCCTGTCAATAACAAAAAGAACAGTTAACAATTAAAATATAAAATTTTAACAATAACATTAATTCTATATTTTTGGTAAACCCACAACGTTCATGAAATACAAAAGAATATTATTAAAACTCAGCGGCGAATCGCTAATGGGCGACAGGCAATACGGCATTGATAACCAGCAGGTATTGCAATATGCCCATGATATTAAAAGTGTTCATGATAAAGGCATTGAAATAGCGGTAGTAGTTGGGGGCGGTAATATTTTCAGGGGGCTTAGCGCCGAAAAATCGGGCATGGAACGCGCCCAGGCCGACTATATGGGTATGCTGGCAACAGTAATTAATTGTATGGCGCTGCAAAACGCTTTGGAAAGTATTGGTGTTGATACCCGCCTGCAATCGGCCATAAAAATGGAGCAGATATGCGAGCCTTATATCCGCCGCCGCGCCATGCACCATTTAGAAGTGGGAAAGATCGTGATATTTGGCGCGGGTACAGGCAACCCCTATTTCACTACCGATACGGCCGCATCGCTTCGCGCTATAGAAATTAAAGCCGATGTGGTTTTAAAAGGGACCAGAGTTGACGGCATTTATACCGCCGACCCGGAAAAAGACCCTACCGCAACACGATACGATGAAATAACTTTCCAGGAGGTATATGACAAGGGTCTGAACGTAATGGACATGACCGCCATAACCCTCTGCCAGGAAAACAAACTGCCAATTATTGTTTTTGATATGAACAAACCCGGTAACTTCATGAAAATTGCCGAAGGTGAAAAGATTGGGACGCTGGTGAGATAAGGGAATCAAGAGCCAAGAATCAGGAACCAAGATTTTTTTTCTTCTTGATTCTTGAATCTTAATTCTTGACTCTAATTAACTATTTTTGACAAAAAAATATATACCAATGAGCGAACTCATTAAAACCCAGGTAACCGACGCTAAAGCTGCAATGGATAAGGCAATTGACCATGCAGATGGCGAATTAAATAAAATACGCGCAGGCAAGGCCAGCCCATCCATGCTGGATGATATTGTTGTTGATTACTATGGCAGCCCCACACCGCTTAGCCAGGTAGGCAGCGTAAATACACCCGACGCCCGTACCATTGTGGTACAACCCTGGGAAAAATCGTTATTAGGCGCGATAGAAAAAGCTATAATGGATGCCAACTTAGGCGTAAACCCACAAAATGACGGCGTAATTATCCGTATTAATGTGCCGCCGCTAACCGAGGAGCGCCGCCGTGACCTGGTTAGAAAAGCCAAGGCCGAAGCCGAAACCGGTAAAATTGCTATCCGTAACGTACGCAAGGATGCTAATGAAAAAATACGCAAACTAAAAGCTGAAGGCCTGTCAGAAGATGAAATGAAAGCCGGCGAAGCTGAAATACAAAAACTGACCGATGCCTATATTATTAAAGTCGACCAGCTATCGGAGGCTAAGGAAAAAGATATTATGACGGTTTAATACGCCGCAAGAGATAATAGAAAGGCCATTTCATTGAAGTGGCCTTTTTTTTAATGTCTATTTGGATGAATTTGCCTTTCCGTATAACCGTTATAACTGTCTATTTCATAGACTTTCCCATGAATACGGGTTTCGCTTGTTATATTTTTAGTAATCATTTTTAATGTACCGCTGCGTATAGAACCTTGCCCCTTTATTTTAGTTATAGAATTGATAGTTAAAACAAATGAGCCTGCTTTTCCCTTATAATAATCTATATATCCTTTATTAGTCTTAACTCGTTTTTTACGCCTAAATAAAATTTGCTTAGTTGCACCTTGTATAAATGCTGTGTTATAAGCGCTTATAATAAGTTGATACTTATGTTCTTGTAAGGGTATATTTATTTCATTAAAAAAACTACAACCACCATCTATATAAACTGTTTCATAATGAGTGATGTATGGCAACTTATCGGGAGAGATTTTTTGTGCTGAAACACTAATTGACAAAACTATTAGTAAAACAAAAGAAACGAAGCTTCTCATATTTGAAGTGGTTTATTAACTGCAATTTAATCTAAAAAATGTATATAATGTCAAATTAAAGGGAATGAGCTACTTAGCCGTTCCCTTTTTTTATTTTTGTGCTGAACATGAAAATACTATTATCATACCTTAAAAAACACCGTTGGATAGTAACCTGCGCTTTATTGTTTGCAGCCTTTAATATTGGCTTCTCTTTATTAGATCCGTATATATCTGGTCGCATTTTCGACGAAGTGATCAATCAACACAATAAGCTGGATTACCATGTGTACCTTTCCAGGGCGCTTACACTGGTAGGTTTAGCTATTGGCGTTGCAATGGTATCGCGTATAGCAAAAAATTTCCAGGATTATTTCACCAATATTATTACCCAAAAAACCGGTGCTGCAATGTATGCCGATGGTTTAAAACACTCACTTGAACTGCCTTACCAGGTTTTTGAAGATCAGCGCAGCGGTGAAACCCTGGGTATACTACAAAAAGTACGTTTGGATTGCGAAGCATTTATTACTTCGTTTATCGGCGTGTTATTTGTGAGCATTACAGGAATGACGTTTGTTATTGTATACTCGCTGTTTGTGAGTTACAAAGTAACATTGGTATATGTTGCGGCTATTCCTATAATTACCTTTGTGAGCGTAGCACTTAGTCGCAGAATCAAGAAAATACAACGTAGTATTTTGTCTGAAACAACTGCTTTGGCAGGTTCAACAACCGAATCGTTAAGAAATATCGAGTTGGTTAAAAGCTTAGGCCTGGTTAAGCAGGAAATTAACC
>JABDBW010000003.1 GCA_013288485.1 Bacteroidota bacterium | reverse complement strand
AAATATAACAATAGTATAAGCGATATTCCCAGTCCGGCGTTATTTGTATATACCCTGCCTAATATTATGATCGGTGAAATATGTATCCGCAATAACTTTAAGGGCGAGGACGCGTTTTTTATTTTTGAAAAGTTTAATGCCGGGTTTATTTACGCATACGCAGCTAATTTATTGACGAATAACGCACTAAAAGCGTGTATTTGCGGCTGGGTCGACCTTTTAGGTGAAGAATATAAAGCTGTTTTATTGTTGGTTGAAAAGGTGGAAAGAGAAAATTCGGTGCCGTTTTCGGAAAAGAACCTGGATAGTATATTTGAGTATTTAGTAATTGATAAGGATATTTAGGCAAATAAAAGGTTAGAAAAATAATATCGAATAACGAATGTTGAATATTGAACTCCGAAGTAACTTCATCATTCAATATTGGTTATTCGATGTTCGATATTTAAAAATATGAGTTCAACAGTTTATGTAGCTGGTGTAGGTGTAATTTCGGCAATTGGGAATAATGTAGCCGAAAACCTGGCCGCATTTGAGCGGGAAGAAGCCGGTATGACCGAAATTACTTTGATTGATACCAAGCTGCATGGAATTGTACCTGTTGCAGAGGTTAAACTAAATAATGCAGAATTAGCCGCTATGGCGGGCTTTTCTTCCCAACAAAGCCGTACTACCCTTTTAAGCCTGATCGCTGCCAGGGAAGCCTTAAATGATGCTGAAATTGATAATTTATCCTCGCTGCGTACCGGTTTTGTTTCGGCTAATACGGTAGGGGGCATGGATAAGAGCGAGAATTTCTTTATTGAGTTTACAAAAAACAACAGCAAAGGCAAGTTGCGTGATGTATTTGACCATGAATGCGGCAGTATGACCGAGACAGTTGCTGACGTGTTGGGCATAACAGATTATATGACCACTATCAGCACAGCCTGTTCATCATCGGCCAATGCTGTATTTTATGCGGCAAGGTTGATAAAAAACGATATGCTGGATGTTGTAGTTGCAGGCGGAGCAGATTCGCTGACGAAATTTACCCTGAACGGTTTTAACACGCTGATGATACTGGATAAAGAGTTCTGTAAACCTTTTGACGATAATAGGGACGGATTAAACTTAGGCGAAGGCGCGGGATATGTTGTACTGGTTTCAGAGAAAGTGGCTAAAACCTTGAGTAAACCAATGTATGGCAAGCTAAGCGGCTACAATAACAGCAATGATGCTTACCATCAAACCGCTTCATCGCCGGATGGTACGGGTTCTTACCTGGCTATGCAGGGCGCTTTGAAAAAAAGCGGGTTGCAGCCGGCTGATATTGATTACATCAACCTGCACGGTACCGGCACGCCCAACAATGACAGTGCGGAAGGCACGGCTATCAAACGCTTGTTCGGGCCGCATTACCCGCCTATGAGTTCTACCAAATCATTTACCGGGCATACTTTAGGCGCAAGCGGCGGTGTTGAGGCGGTGTTTGCTGTGCTGGCTATTAAGAATGGGCTTATTTATCCCAACCTGCGGTTCGAAACTCCGATGAAAGAATTACCATTTACTCCCGAAAAGCACTTTTTAAAGGGGCAAAAAATAGATCATGTGCTGTCAAACTCATTTGGTTTTGGCGGTAATTGTACGTCCTTAATATTCTCGGCCAGTTGATATGAAAATATATATCCGCTCGGCAGCCGCAATATCAGCCCAAAAAACATTCGGGGATGTTCCCTTTTTAACGGAACCTGTTGAATATCAGGAAACCCGCTTAAAAGCGATCGAGCCTGATTATAAAGACTATATTGACCCCAAGCTCATAAGGCGCATGAGTCATATTATTAAAATGGGGGTAGCCGCGGCACGGGAGTGTTTAAACCGGGCCCAAACTGACATGCCTGGAGCCATAATTACCGGCACGGCTTACGGCTGTTTGGAAGATACCATAACCTTTTTAACCCGCATGATCGAATTGGAAGAGGAGATGCTGCCGCCAACGGCGTTCATACAATCAACCCATAATACGGTTGCGGCCCAAATTGCGCTGATGCTGCAATGCCATGAATACAATAATACGTTTGTGCATAAGGGTATTTCGTTTGAAAGCGCTTTATTAGATGCAATAATGCTTTTAAAAGAAGGAAAGACGGATAATATTTTAGTAGGCGGTACCGATGAAATGACCGATGCCAGTTTTGCTATATTAACCCGTTTGGGCCTGTATAAACGGTGGCCACTTTCTAATCTCGCGCTATTTAATACGTCATCAAATGGCAGTATAGGCGGAGAGGGAGCTGCCTTTTTTCTGCTTACCGATAAGCCGAACAGCAATAACCTCGCGGAGCTTATTGCCATAAAAACCTTTTATAAACCAACAACTATAAAAAATACCGAATTGAACATTAATGCTTTTTTACTGGCTAATTCAGTAAAAATAGAAGATATTGACCTGGTTATTACCGGCAGAAACGGCAACCTGAGAAACGACGCGGTTTACGATGCTTTAAATAAGTTATTATTTGCCCAAAATGCAAAGGCTAACTATAAACATTTATGCGGCGAATACCCAACTTCGGTATCATTTGCTTTATGGCTGGCCGCAAACATTATTAAAAAAGGCGTTGTTCCGGCCATTGTTGCTGAAAGGGATATAAAAAGCCAAACACCTAAAAGAATATTGATCTATAACCATTACCAAAATAACTATCATTCATTAATGCTGGTTTCGGCCTGCTAAGTTATTATGTTAAAAGAACCCTTGTTTACCATATCATCGCTACAGCAACAGGAAAATACGGTTCATGCTGTTTTGGATATTGATAAAACCAACGCCATATTTGAAGGACATTTTCCGGCTCAGCCGGTAGTGCCGGGGGCCTGTATGGTACAGGTAGTGAAAGAAGTTCTGGCAAAGGTTCTAAGTACTGCCGTACGTTTAACCAAAGCGGAAAATATTAAATTCCTGTCATTAGTTGAACCTGCTAATAACCAGCTGTTATTGCTGGATATGGCCTATGAACTAATTGATAACGAAATTAAAGTAACCGCCAACCTGGTGGCGCACGATGCGGTTTGTATGAAATTTCAGGGGGTGTTCCAAACAGTATAATTATGTCGGTCGCCCTACTTAGTAATTTTAATTTACTTATAGGTGATTGATTGACAAAATGTTTTAAAAGCTGTATATTTGAATAAAGAGGAACAAGGAAATGGTTATTGAGCAAACAGAACAAGGCATCCTGATTAAAACAACCGCCCCGGTGAATATGAAGGCGGTACAAAAAATTATTGATTATTTTACTGTGCTCGAAATCACATCCCGCAGTAAGGGAACTGAAGAACAGGCTGCCCGATTAGCTGATGAAGTGGATAAAAAATGGTGGCAGGAAAACAAGGGTCGCTTTCTTAAATGATCATTATTATTGATACTAATATCCTGTTCAGCGTGTGCCTTACCCTGCTGCACAAATAAGTTCACTTGTTAGTTTTTTGCCAAAAGTTGATTAAACTGTTTTTCTAAATCGGCATCACCCGGAAGAAGCGCGTCTTCAGAAATAACCACTCCGTTCGGATCGATGAGAATGAACCTTGGTATGCCGGAAACTTTAAAGAAATTATTAAACTTCGAGCCGTTTCCATATGCAATCAATTGTGTACCTCTTAGTTTGTATTTGGATATAAATTCTTTCCATTTATGCTCATCCTTCTTATTATCGATCGAGATACTGACAAAGCGGATGTTTTTTCCTGCATACTTTTTTTCAAGCAATTTTAAATTCGGGAGTTGGACAATACATGATATACACCAGGTAGCCCAAAGATCAATATACACATAGCTTCCCCGCATACTTGTTAGAGAGGTTTTGGAACCGTTTGCATTTGTGAAAAGGAAATCAGGAGATGAGGAGCCATTTAATTCTTTTGACCCTAAATAGAGTGTTTTAATATCATTCACATAATACTTATTATTTGAGTGTGCGATATAATCTTCATATGTTTTGTTTCTATCTTGTTGCGTATTCATCATACTAAAACGCTCAAGCACATATTGAAACTGCATTTCTTGCCTCATAAATGGATTAGTAATATTGTCTGTTAGAACTTTATAAGAGAAGATACTTTCGGTTACAATATGATCTATTGCAAATTGCTTATTTTCAAGGTTAACATATTGTTGTTTAAGCAACGTTCGATAATCAGCTGAACAACGGTAGGCCAATTCATTATTCATGTCGAAATTGCTAAAAATGTTAAGTTTCGAACTATCTGAAGCTGACATCACTTTTTTTGTGAGAGTTTTTCATTGCTTGTTTATATTTTTCGAAAAAAGCTTTATCATTATTGCCAAGCCGCATGTTTTTTACAAATTCCATTTGAAGGGTATAAGCTTCCTGTTGTTTTACAGGATCAACTCCGTACCTGGCGAGATATTCATTTGTTAACCGTTTGCCGAAATATTCTATTTTTTCAGCCTCCGAGCGTTTAAAATAAGCCGAAACCGCAGCGTTATTTACAAGGTTTAAAGCAGCTGATTTATAAAGACCAAGATTATCTAAAAAAACACTGGGCTCTATAAAATTTATATCATCGGTCAGGAAATTGTTTTTTAACGGTAAATAAGAAGCCGCAAGCTGAATTATCCGCCTTAACATTGTGTTTTCAACGCTTCCTTTGCCGTCGAAAATTATATTATTGCCAATTTTAGATACAGATAATGAAAAGTCGGGTTCGAGATATACCGTCACATCTGTGCCTTTCAGTGTGTAATACCCTGGTTCAAGATTTACGTCTCCAGAAAATTTTCCGGCTGCATCAACAGCAATTTCGCCTTTAAAATGATCAAGATACTGTATGACAATCTTTTTCCCGGCAAGTTCTGGCAAAGACCCTGATAAATTTATATGTTGTGCATATGCATTTGTAAAAAAGGAGAAAAGCAAGATGATAAAACTATTTCTCATGATCGAAAGGCTTGAATTGGTTAATCAAATATAACTAAACAATTATTAAAACGTAAGATTTAGTTATTTATTTACAATTCAAAAAGTAAAAAAAATGAGTATATTATTTCTTCCTGTTCACCTCAATATAATTAGCCATTGTATTAATATCGACCAGCGCCTTGCGCCCTTCTTTAGGGTCGCGGATATCAATGCCGTATTCTTTTTTAAGCAGCACAATAAGTTCCAGCGAATCTATTGAATCTAAACCGAGGCCATCGCCAAATAGCGGCTCATCGTCCTTAATATCGGCAGGGGTAAGATCTGTCAGGTTTAAAAACTGTATAATTTGCGATTTTAGCTGTTCTTTCAGTGCTTCTTTTTCCATCGGGTAATTATATTAAATTTTTTCGTTTCAAACCTAAATAAGTTATGAATTGAATGATCAGGGTTATAATAAATAAAGAACCAATATTGTTTAGCACATCTTTTAGCTTGCCGCCTTCTAAAAACAAGGTGTAGTAAGCCTGCAGGCACCAGTGCATTGGCGAAAAGTTAGATAAGGTTTTAGCCAACCCCTGCATGGCAAAGCTGGGCACCATGAGGCCGCCAATACAAGCCAGTATTACAATTGATACCGCGCCAAATCCATTAGCCTGTTCCTGTGTTTCGGCAAAAACACCAACACAAATGGAGTAGCTTACCGCGCACCAGCCGCAAACTAAGGTTACAATAAACAGCGCGAATATATCTGATGGTAAATTTAAAGCCGGCAAACCTATATAAGGGAACAACCAAATGCCCATAGAAAATATCACTATAGCCTGTAGCAACGTAACACACAGGTAAGTGATCTGCTTAGATAATAAACCAACAAGGTAACTGGTTGGTAACGTTTTGAGCCGTATAAAACTGCCGCTTATTTTTTCCCTTACCACGCTTCCGCCTAACGACATTATGACGAAGAACATAGCAAAAATGGTCCAGGCGGGTACGTTATGCTGTGAGGCATTGGGTGTTGTACGTACGCCGTCTTTAGAAACCGGGAACATATTGATGGTAGTTTGACTGCTCAGCATTTCGTTTTCCAATTTCTCAGGAAGCGGCTTTTCATTTATTGAGAAATACAGCGTTCTCAAAGTCTGCCTGCTTTCTACTAACTGCAACGCGCTTTGTATAGCGCCCTGCACAGAAAATCGCAACGATTCCTGCAAAACAGGGTTATAATATAGGGTGAGCGGGTCTATACCGCCCGCCTCTTTTTTAATGGTATCTGCCTGTAAACCAAAACTGGTTAGCGCTTTGCCCGAAACATTTTTTGCTTTGGCCGATACCCTTTCCGAAAAATTTGCCGGTATAACTACGCCTAATAATGCGTCCTGGTCATGCATTTCATCGGCTACGGTTTTCTCTTTTTCTTTTGAAATTTGAGTTACTTTAAACATCCCGATCTTATTAATAGCCGCTATTAATTGTACGCTGGCTTTACCGGTATCTTTATTGCAAATTAAAATGGGCAGCTTGTTTTTGTTAACCAGCTCAAAAGTGCTGTTTTGAATACTGGTTACCACCACCACCAAAATTATCGGCATGATAAACATAAGCAGTATACCCACCTTGTCGCGAAGCAGTATGCGTGTGTCTTTCTTTATGGAGAGCCAGAGTTTAAACATCAGTTTCGGTAGGCTTTGCCGGTTAAGTTAATAAACAGTTCTTCCAGGCTCTCATTGCTATGTTCTTTTAATACCGCGTTAATATTGCCCTGTGTAATTATTTTACCCTCATCTATTAAAGCGATATGTTCACAAAGGTCCTCGGCTTCGCTTAACTGGTGCGAAGTATAGATGAGCGTGGTACCGTTTTCATTGAGCTTGCGCAAATAACTAATAATGGCATGACGGGTTTGCACATCAACACCAACAGTGGGTTCATCTAAAAATAATAGCTGCGGGTTATGTATAACGCCGATAGCCAGGTTTACCCGGCGTTTCATACCGCCCGAAAATTTGCCAACTGCTTTATCCCGTACATCTTCCAACCCTAATATATGCAGCAGTTCATCGGTTTGTTTTGCTATTTCTGTTTTATTTAATCCTGCCCAGGCGCCAAAAAACTCCAGGTTTTCGGCAGGGGAGAGTTCCTGGTAAAATGAAAGGTCCTGCGGAACAAAGCCAAACAGTTTGTTTACCGCTTTATTTTGGCCATCTACTTTTTGCTCGAATAATTTAATACTGCCCTCGTTAACAGAAAGCACGCCGGTCATCAAGTTCATTAACGTAGTTTTACCTGCGCCGTTTGGGCCGAATAAACCAAAGCGTTCGCCTTTTGCTATCTGCAAATTGAGGTTAGAGAATGATACATCCGTGTTGCCGGGGTAACGGAACCCTACATTCTCAATACTTACCGCAAGTGATTCGTTCACCGCCATTTTATATTTTTTAACGCTGTAAAAGCTTTCTTTTCTATTTCGGCAATTTCTAAAAGGTAATCGCCCATTACATTAAAATCTTCCTGGCTGCCTATGCGGCCCTTATAAATCCCTGCCGCCTGTATCGCTGCAGTGCGCCATAGATCGCCGCTGGCAGTAAATGTTTGTGATATCTCCAAAAGTTCATCATTAGGAATATAAGCATGAGTCTCCTGCAAAAACGCCCCGTAAATATAACGAAATCCGCCGCCGCCTGTTCCTATTTCTTCCTGCATACGTACCAGTTGCGCCAAATATAAGCCTGCTTGCTTTAACCCTAAGCTGTCGCGCCATTTTTTTATACGCTTACCGGTAAACCTGATGCCGTTAACACCCACAATTGGCCCGGTAAAAGGCGATATCATATTGAATACATTTTTTTCAATTCCGCTTATAATGCCTTTCTTTACCTGGTCATTGGTAACTATTTGGTTTTCTTTAGGATAATACAATTGGCCATTGGGGGCTAAAGCGCCTTTTGCAAATCGTACCCGTTCCAGTTCATAAGCAGTTAACGTGCTTGTGTTTTCCATTACGGGGTCGCTCACCATATAGTTGCCATCTTCGGTGCCGTAAACTATAAGGTTGTGCGCGTTAAAGTGAAAGCGGTACTCTTTAGGGAAATAAGGCAAATAATAAACCCCCACCTGGCAACCAACGGGGTGCCCCGCTGCCAAACATTCATTTAAAAAAGTTTCGGCAGCTTCTTTTGAGCGGAATTTTTTACGCACCACCGGTATACCCAATGCTTTGCAGGTTCTTTTAAATATTAACCCCGGCAAAGTACGGAAGGCGATTACCGGCCCGTTGTTAATTTTTAGCAGTGGAATATAAACAAAGAATAAACCAGCGCCTATGCCGAACGCCAGCGGTTCGGTAATTTGCTGAACGCCGATGTTTTTTAACAGGCTCATGGTTACACCGTTTTCGCAGTGTGCTGCCTGTATGTGTTTAAAATCAAGCCTCATTAATGGTCATGGTTTGTAAGTTGGGTACACTTACGTTAAATACTTCGGCGTATTTTTGAAGTTTTTTTTCAGATAGCTTGTTAAATACTTCAGGTTTCAAATGCCGTTTTACCTGCCATTGCCAAAAGCCCGTATAACCGGCCAGTATTTTTATATCCATCAATCCTTTTTCCATAAAAAACAGGATAGGGCTGGCTTCCTTATTCAATACCTTTTGTTTTGCTGCCGCGATGCGTTCCTCAACATCCTGCCACGCGGTGTCAAGCGCGGTTATTTTTACATCCCAGCCGGCGCTAAGTTGTGTGGTATATTTACCCGATTCATCCGTAGCATAACAAACCTCTTTGGTTATTTTCCCCAAAGCGCCCAGATCCTGCGGAACATCTTCTTTTTTCATTGTTTATGCTTCTTTGTCATTGCGAGGAGCTTGCCTGCCGGCAGGCAGGGAACGACGAAGCAATCGCACGCGTTTTGACTTTTCTCCTTGCGATTGCCACGCTTCGCTCGCAATGACAGTTTGATTGAATTAACAAACCGTCAACATTGCATACATATACGAGAAACGCGCGCTTTCGGGAACCAGCAATAATATTTTTTCGCCTTTCTTTAATTTCCCGCTATGAAACAGTTCATCTATCATTAAATAAACAGAGGCCGCGCCAACGTTCCCTACAGTATACAGGTTAATGAACCATTTTTCGTAAGGAATGCCGCCGCCGTATATTTCAACCAGGTCGTAAATTTTACTTTTAAAGAAGTTGCTGGAGATATGCGGTAAAAAATGATCTATATCAGTTGATTTAAGCCCTTTTCTTTCAAATATCTCCTTTATTTTTTTGCCGCCCAGGGCCACTATATTATCGCTCAATAAATTAATATCCTGCTTAACACTGAATATAGATTTGGTCATGATCTCCTCCGGCGTATAATCCATAAAGCCTTTTAAAGTACCATCGGCCTCTTTTTCGCCGCCCATATACATGCAGGTTTCCATTTCATTGGCGTATGATACACCCTCTATCCAGTCGATACGCAAGCTCAATCCTTCTTTATTGGGTTCATCGCTCAATAAAAATGCCGAGGCGCCATCTGATAACATCCACCGCAAAAAATCTTTTTGAAAAGCGATAAAGGGATTATCGGTCAGTTCTTTCAGTTTTTGTGCTTCTTCTTCAAATACATCAGAAACCAATAAACCCGAAAACCGTTCAGAACCCGTTGCTACGGCCAGTTTAACATCGCCGGTTTTAATGGCCATATAAGCATATTTAAGCGAATGCATACCCGCGCAGCATACGCCTGATGGTGAAACAACTTCTATGGCTTCGGCCTCGGGCAACCAGCCGTGGGTCATTACCCCATGTGATGGCATCATCTGGTCGGGCGAGGAAGTTCCGCATGATAGCAGTTCAATATCTTTTAATTTTTCCGGATCATCTTTAAATAATGCTTTTACAGCCAAAGCGGTCATTTCGGCATTGGTATGGGTAGGCTTGCCGCCTTTTGTTAAAGCGTAATAGCGGGTTGTTATGCCGTTATTGCGCAGTACTATACTTTTTGATTTTGATGGTTTGTCATTAATATAACCCAGGTATAACTCCATATCGTCGTTAGGAACGGGTTCATTTGGTAAAAAGGAGGAGGTTTTAATTACATAAACGGGCATACGGCTCAATTTAAATTTAAATAATATTGTTTCTTAGCCCTGATACGTTTGGGCGAAGTAAACCTGAACAAAATTGCATCAAGCGTTATTAATATTGGCGCTCCTACAAAAAAAGCAATTAACAGGTAATATTTATAGGCCCTTATCCACGGCAATTTATTTTTTCTTTTAGAAATTATATTTGCCCAAACCCTAAATATTTTACTGGCAGTACTTTCTATTATCATTAAGTTATAGTTCAATACTACTGCGTTTTGGGTATTTAATTCATCTTGCAGATCTTCCCAACTATTATTGCTTAAATGAGATAAAACGGTTTCACCAAATACTTTGGTATGCTTAATATCCGCATCTGCAACACCGGGAGGGGGGAAAATGTTTAGATAACTGTCTTTTTTTCCATGCAGCATCCAATGGAAGATGGTAATAAAGCTAACCGGGTTGGCATGGGTATCAACCAAAGCAATATTTCCCACCAGTTTTGCTTCCGCTGCGCGGATGAGTTTTTTAACCCGTACAAATGCGCTGAGCCACATATTGCGCGCGCCGGTTATTGTTATAACGGGCGTATCTTTTAAAACAGCCTTTAATTCCGGGCCTTGCATTAATGAATTAAAGGGGATGCTGGGCGATAAGAACCAGGCCTGGTAACCTAGAATAATAAGATCGTAACTGCTCTTTTTCAGTTCAAAAGGCTCAAGTTGGGCAGGTACATCCAGTTGGCAATCGGGCATCACACTAAAAAACGTATCAGCCGTCCACGGGAATTTAGGTTCATCAACCAATTTAACCCGTACTTTTTCCACGGATATTCCCGCTTCGATAAGCGGAGAGGTAAAGTTATCGATGATCTCGCCCAACTGGCCAGTCTGTGAATAATATATCGCTAATATTTTTTTACTCATCCGGCTATCTATAGATCCTCGGTGGTCAGTAATTTTGATTTCCTGGTATAATCCTTAATGGCACGCTGTACAACGGGCGACAGGTCTTTATAGTTTTTTTTAATAAACTCTTTATCTGTGTACAGGTCATTATGATACTTTACAATATTGGGAGCGTGTTCCTGTATTGCAAAGCGTAAAAAATGAAATTCGGCGTTGTCCTTATCATTCATTAAAGCGGATTCCAGTTTTATGCGACCGATTTTAAAAAAATGTAATTTTTCGGGAGGGTGGACCAGTAACCCGGCTTTTCTCATTAATAAAGCGCCCTCATAGCCATCTTTTCCAGCAAAAGATAAGTAGGTTACAACAGATATCTCTTTATTAATAGCATCTATATCCCCCGAATCCATTGCAGCATAATAAGTGGCTTTGTCAAATTTTTCCTGCAAATACTCACCCCTTACAACTAATCCTGCGAGCATACAAAACAAGGCAAATATTATTTTGAGTTTCATGGTGTTATTTTTATATCTATACTCACAAATATAAATATTTATAGTAAGCCGCCTAATTAAGTGAGGTGTGTATCTCTTAAATTATCAGGATTTCCTTTACTTTAGGCTTTATTTAAAAAAACATAAGTGCAAAAAACCAACATGCAATTTTCAGGTAACTGGGCCATTATTTTAGGCGGATCGAGCGGGTTCGGGTTTGCGGCGGTTGAAAAACTGGCTATGCATGGAATGAATATAGCCGTTCTGTATAGGGAAACCGCCACAGAAGATAAACGGCTTAAACAAAAACTTTCGCAAATAGCCGCAACAAACCAGGTAATTATTGCGCCATTTAATATAAACGCGCTGGATGCATCAGCGCGCGCGGCGTTTATTAATGAGTTTACCAAAGCCGCCGTTAAAAAACACCGCGTTAAATTACTGCTTCATTCCATCGCCCGCGGCAACCTGAAACCGCTGGTGGCGTCAAATGGCACCAACAACGCCTCGCTTACACAGGATGATATACAGCTTACCACCTATGCTATGGCCACCAGTTTGTTAGACTGGGCAAGAGAATTATTGGCTGCCGGCCTTTTTCATACCGATGGCCGTATCATCGGGTTAACCAGCGAAGGCGCCGATAAATATTGGGAAGGATACGCGGCTGTTTCTATAGCCAAAGCATCGCTGGAGAGTTTAACTACTTATATGGCAGTTGAACTATCCAAATTCGGACTAAAGACGAATCTTATACAGGCGGGTATAACGGCTACACCCTCATTAAAACGTATACCCAATAGCGAAAAACTGCTTCAACATGCGCTTGCACGAAATCCGTCAGGAAGAATAACAAAACCAGAAGACGTTGCAAACGTTATATACCTGCTTTGCACCGATGAGGCCGCCTGGATAAATGGTTCTGTAATTCATGTGGATGGGGGAGAACATTGCAGGTAGTAAGGCTGTCATAGGTCATTAGTCACTTGTCATTAGTTGTGTTATTTACTAATTAAATGAGTAATAGATTAGAAGATTTAGAAATATATACATTATCAGAAGCATTTGCTGATGAGATATGGTTCATAGTGGCTACATGGGATTATTTTACAAAGGATACAGTTGGTAAACAACTGACGAGATCGGCCGATTCAATTAGCGCTAATATCGCAGAGGGATTTGGACGATATCACCATAAAGAAAATAAGAATTTTTGCTATTTCAGCCGGGGTTCGGTAATTGAAACCAAGAGTTGGATAAAAAAATCAAACACAAGGAGTCTGATAACAGATGACTAATATCAAGTGTTATTAAATAAATTGGAAACAATCCATATAAAACTTAACGCATACATCAAATTCATTGGCAGAAAAGACCAATGACCAATGACCAATGACCAATGACATTTTAAAATACCTTCCCTATAAATCATCCTTTTTATTCGTGGATAATATATCCTCCCTGGATGAAAATGGCGTTGTGGGCGATTACACATTGAAAAGTAACTCCTATTTTTATGAAGATCATTTTCCTGGTAACCCGGTAACGCCTGGTGTTATTATTACCGAGATAATGGCACAGATAGGCCTGGTAGTATTGGGCATACACTTAATGCTTAGCGGGGCGCAAAAAGATATTATTATGGATGAAGGCTCATTCCCTTTGCTAACCTCAACCGATGTTTCCTTTTTTAAAATGGTATTGCCCGGCGAAAAAGTTACAGTAACTTCAAAAAAACAATATTTTCGGTTTGGCAAACTGAAATGTTTGATAGCAATGCACAATGAAAGCGGTGAACCGGTTGCAAAAGGAGTGTTTTCGGGTATTATAAAAAATGCTGTTAAAAAAGATCAATAAATGAATAACCGAGTTGTAATTACGGGCCTGGGTGTTGTTGCGCCAAATGGGTTAACCATCCCCGATTTTTTGCATGCCATACAAAACGGTATTTCCGGTATCCGCTTTGTTCCTGAATACGCCGACCTTAAATTTAATTGCCAGGTAAGCGGTATTCCTGAATTTGAATGGGAACAGCTGCATAACTATATTACCGAAACCAGCCTGTATGGCTTAAAAGGTAAAGGTATTGCCTATGGAATAAAAGCCGCCCTTGACGCGTGGACAGATGCCGGCAATGAAATTGTAAGCGAAGAAACCCTTTGGGAAACCGGCTGTGTATTTGGCAGCAGCGTTGCCGATACGGATGTGATAAAAATTGCCATAACCCGGGTTGATGCCAAAGAGTCGAAGAAACTGGGTTCGCGCGTTGTTGAGCAGATAATGAACAGCGGGATCACCGCTTATATTTCGGGCAGGCTGGGCCTGGGCAATAAGATCATTAACAACTCTGCCGCCTGCGCTACGGGTACGCAGTCTATTTTAATGGGATATGAGTATATTAAGTACGGCATGGCCAAACGTATGGTAGTTGGCAGCAGCGAATATGTTGACCGTTATGTTTTTGGCGGTTTTGATTCTATGCGGGTACTATCGCGCAAGTTTAATGATGAGCCCGAGAAAGCATCACGCCCCATGAGTTTATCGGCGGGTGGCTTTGTACCGGGATCGGGCGCCGGCGCGTTGGTGTTGGAGGACCTTGATTTTGCTTTAGCGCGCGGCGCTAAAATTTACGGTGAAATATTAGGGGGATCGACGAATTCAGGCGGACAACGGAACGGCGGCAGCATGACGGCGCCCGGCCCGGAGGGTGTGATCCGGTGCATCAGGGAAGCAATGGCTGATTCGACTGTTACGGCTGCCGATATAGATTTGATAAGCGGCCATTTAACCGCTACAATAGCTGATAAACTTGAAATTGAAAACTGGTCGCGGGCATTAAACCGCACGGGGGGTGATTTTCCGTTTGTTAATTCATTAAAATCAATGATAGGGCATTCGTTAAGCGCGGCAGGGTCAATTGAAACAGTTGCAGCAGTATTGCAGTTAAAATATAACTTTGTTCACCCTAATTTGAACTTAGAAGACCCAATACCGGAAATTTTAGATATAATTGGGGCAAACAATTTGCCAACTGCAAAGGTAGACAAGGTGATTAACACAGTTGCGAAAGCTAATTTTGGTTTTGGCGATGTTAACAGCTGTTTAATTATTTCAAAATATAAGAACAACTAATGAACAGAAAAGAAATTTTAATTGAACTAAAAAAAGTACTGGCCCCATATACCGAAAGCAAAGCCATGTTAGATGGGATCAATGAACAAACCGACCTTATAAAAGATTTAAATATTAACTCGGCCAACCTGGTTGATATTATTATAGACGCGGAAGCGCAATACAATATTGAAATTGATTTTGACGCTGCCGAAAAAATGTACAACGTAGGAAACTGCATTGATGTAATTTCTGAAAAGATCAATAAGCCTGCGTAAAAAATGCCGGCTTTTCTCCATCAAAAATTGTTTTTCAGGTAAGTAATATTTCTTCTGGATTTGAGGAAGATAAAATTGATATTGACCAGTCAGTCTATTTTGACAATTAAACTTGATTAGGTTTTATACAGGGTTTCGGATTAAAATATAAATCTGCATTTTTACATCATGCTACCCGCTTCACTTTCACCACCCCGGCTTTATTATATTTTCACGTTTATCCTGGCCTTTGCTGCTCTTTCATCATGTGTATCTAAATTTGATAAAGATAAAAAACAAGTTTCCTTTAAGCGGGTAACAGGTATAAATTTTACCGAGGTGCACCGGTATTTTGATACAGGTCTTTCTTTTAATAAAGACGGCTATCAGCTATACCCCGAATGGAAATTATCATTCCTGCCCAATAATAAAGCAAGCATATATGACCCCTTTGAAAAGCGCTTTTTAACCTTTACAGTTACGTTAGATCATGATTCCATATTCAGCGTAGCCAATACCTGGCTAAAGGCGTTAAAAGTTACAAAAGACAGCTTAGTGTTCAGGGTGCTGAATGTTGTAACTGATACTATTTACTATGATAGTTCAAGAAATTATATGCTGTTTTATTCGGCTGATTATATGAAAAATGTGCTGCATAAAACCCCTGGCGAATTACAAAAAACGCGAAAGATAGACAGCTTGTACATTATAAAGCGGGTTAACGAGGTTAACGCTCATGCCGACAGTTTTTTTGCCGCGCGCGAGCCTGTAATTTTAAAAAGTAAAAGCCCGCTGGTAACCGTGGTAAAAAAGAAAGTGGAAATAAATGTCATGAACAGGTATGATAATTCGGACGAATATATGTCGCCGGAATATGATATCACCATCCATAAAGCCTACCAGGATTTTTATTATTCGTTTTATGTGACTGTTGATACACAGGGCCGGCTGCATTTTCAGAAATCGCTGATAACGGTTTTTGACGAGTTCAAAGAATCAACCAACCGGATCATAAAAGGGATAGTTGATGGATACCTTAAAGTATATGTGCAGGCAATACCGGGCAAAACATTGGGCATCACCCATAACAGCGCCGTTATATTGAACGTTATCGGCAAAAAAAATTAACCTAAATTTAACCGGGAAATAAGAGCGGCACATTAAAAAAGTTATAGATTTAACTAAAATTATCACCTAAAAATAAATAGTATGAATACACAGGAAGTTGCAGACAAATTAGTTCAATATTGCCGCGAAGGCAAAAATGTTGACGCTATAAACGAGTTGTACGATGAAAACATTGTAAGCAAGGAGCCGGAGGGCGCGCCGAGGGCCTTAGTTACAGGTAAAGCCAATGTTTTGGCAAAAACACACGGCTGGCTGGAAATGGTTGAAGAGATACACAGCGGCAAAATATCCGATCCCTTAGTTACAGGTAATCATTTTACAGTTACTATGGAGATGGATGTTACCTATAAAGAGCACGGTCGTATGCCAATGAATGAAATTGCCGTATTTGAAGTTAAAAATGGAAAAATTGTTGGGGAACAGTTTTTCTATAGTATGGGATAAAAATAGTCTCCTGTCATAACGGATTAAATACGGAATGACAGGAGTATATTACTTTTTAGCAGGAGAGGCTGGTTTAGCAGCTACTTTTGCAGGGGCCGCCTTTGCAGGAATGGCCGGGCTTGGTTTAACAGCAACTTTTGCAGGCGCTTTTACTGCGGGCCTGGCAGGGCTTGCTGCTACAGGTTTTTTAGCCGCCGGAACCGTAGGTGCTTTAGCTACTGATGGAGTCACTTTCGCTTTAGCAGCAGCCGGTTTAGCCGTTGTAGCTTTTGATAATTTTTTCGCCAGGTATTTAGCAGCTTTTTTAACCGTTTTTTCTGCTTTTTTCAGATCGGGCTCAAATTCGCTGATTATAGTTTTGATCTTTGCAGCCAATTTATCACTTAATTCTTTTTTAACAGCCTTCTTTGCTTTTTTTGCTAAGGCATTAGTTTTATCTTTTTTCATGGGGAAATCTCGAAATTCTTATAAAGGTTGTGATTATTTGCGCAAAGTTAGGTTAATATAATGTGAGTTTAATATTATATTTATGTTAACAACCCATTGAATGTTAAGTTTTTAAAAAACATTTAAAAGAATTTAATTGCTCCCCGATTTTGTCATGTTATTTCAACAAACAACTCTGTTTTAATAAAATTGAACGTAAAATCTTCCATAGCGAATTTATTCCTTATTTTTGCCGCCAGTAATAACTGACTCATAGAATTAACGCTAAATCAATTTTGTACTCAAAAAAAGGGGCACTCTCTTTTTTTTTGGGTTCAATTTTAATGGTTTGGTTTATCTCATAAATAACAATTTGAAATGACGATCGGCATTCCAACAGAAATTAAAAACAACGAAAATCGTGTCGCGGTTACCCCCGCAGGAGTTGAAGCGTTAACCGCAGCTGGGCACCCCGTAACTATTCAAAAAACAGCAGGCGAAGGTTCGGGCTTTACCGATGCCACCTATAAAAAAGCAGGGGCAACACTGGTTGATACTGCTGCGGAAGCATGGGCCGCTGATATGGTAATGAAAGTAAAAGAGCCTGTTGAAAGCGAGTTTCAATATTTTCGCGATAAATTGATCCTGTTCACCTACCTGCACCTGGCGGCCGAACCGGGTTTAACAACCGCCTTGCTGGATAATAAGGTTACCGCAATAGCTTACGAAACTATACAATTAACCAACGGAACGCTGCCGCTGCTTACCCCCATGAGCGAAGTTGCAGGCCGTATGGCGGTACAGGTGGGCGCAAGTTATCTCGAAAAACCAAACGGTGGTAAAGGTGTTTTACTAAGCGGCGTACCGGGCGTGCGCCGCGGCAAAGTAACTATTATAGGCGGGGGGGTAGCAGGTACAAACGCTGCCAGGATAGCCATAGGGTTAGGGGCCGATGTAACCATTATTGATAATAACCTCGACAGGCTGCGCCAGCTGGATGATATATTTGGTTACCAGGTATCAACGCTGGCATCAAACGCGAGCAATATCGCGAAGGCTGTAAAAAACTCAGATTTGGTAATAGGGGCGGTATTAATTCCGGGAGCTAAATCGCCTAAACTGATTACTGCGGCTATGATCGCTTCAATGGAGCCGGGTTCGGTTATTGTGGATGTGGCTATTGACCAGGGCGGGATGTTTGAAACTGCCGACCGGGTAACAACACATGACGACCCTGTATATATAAAACATAATGTATTGCATTATTCGGTAGGTAATATGCCTGGCGCCGTGCCCAATACCTCTACCATAGCGCTTACCAATGCCACCTTAGGGTATGCCCTGCAAATTGCTAACAAAGGGTACAATAAAGCGTTTATTGATAACCCCGCACTGTTAAAAGGATTAAATACATTTGATGGTTCGGTAACCTGTAAAGCAGTGGCCGATGTTTATCAATATCCTTTTATGGAGCCGAGGTTTAAGAGTAATTGATCTTTCTTTAATGCGAATAGTTAAGCGCTTGTTGCGGACGGCTTATTCTCGAATTTACGGGTTAACAATTCATAGATAATTTTGAGCCATACCAGCAGGCAGGGCAGGGCGATTAGTTTGTAAGGTAAAATGTAAGTATCCCTGATGTATCGTGGCATAATATCTGAGTTCGAAAAACTGGTTACGGCCAATGCAAACACCAATAAAAACCATTCAAATTTACTGGCCGGCCCGTTTATATTGACGAACCAGATGGCTACACCTATAAATCCGATAATATAGGTTGGCGGCTCAGAGCCGGTGCTGAATATTACGGTAAAGATGAGGGTTGAAGCCACTATTAATAGCTGGTATTGCAGATCGGTCCAATATTTTGTTCTTATGTACGATAGCCCGAATAAAAATAATGCGGGAATAAGCACCGGCATATTTGGCAAATGTTTATAATGAAATATAGTGCTGATCATACCCATTACGCATACGTAAGTGCGTACAGCGGTTTCATTATAGGCGTTTTTAACGAGCAGGTCATAGTACCAGTCGTGATAGGTAATAATAATAAAGGCCGGCGACGAAACAAGCATAGGCATAATAAATAACACAACCGACCAAAATAGTATGCTCAACATAAATTTGATCTTATTATCCGAAAAGAAAAAGAAAGCAAGACCCACAATTCCGTAAAGTTTTATAAAAGCGCCCAGCATGATGGCAAAGGCGGCCCAAAAATCCTGTTTGCGCCTTATAAATATAAAACTGAATAAAATAAGCGCCGCTACAAGCGCGTTAACCTGTACGTTGCCTGATGAACCCATCATACTGTTTGCGCATATCAACAATATCGCCAGCTGCTGTGCCTGCTTTAAAGGAAGCATCCTAATGGCTTTATACAATATCCATGCATTAAATAAAACCCATAGTATAACCCCTGGTTTATCAGGAAAACAAGCGAAAGGTGCAATTATCAACCCAAATACAGGCCCGTAATGGTTAAGGTCGATATTCCACCCCGGCCGGAGGCCAAACAGGCTATGCTGGTGTATAAGATTTAAAAAATTATACTTGTAAATTATATAATTTTCATAACTCGTTATGCCGGGCGCCAATAAAAGGCCTTTTGCAACAGCAAAAAAACTCAAGCCAAACCATAAAAAAATAATAAAATATTGATTACTGAATATGGCTTTAAGTTTATGCATAGGATAGGTATTAAGTAAAGCTAAAATACGAAAAATGGTATTTAAGCGTAGTAAAAAATAGTGATCAATCTAAAGTCTCTCCGCCTTTAGGCGGAGGAGATTTAGAGGGGGCTAATGAAGTTTTACATCCAAATTAAGCGTGTCGGCACTCATTGATGTAAAAATGCCCAACCCGTTCACCACATTGGTTGATGGATTGGTTAAACTAAGCGACGACCCACCGCTGGAGGTAATAGCATCGCTATATTCCTGGTTAATATGAAAAAGCAGTACTTTATAATTCCCGGTGTAAGTAAAACTAAAGGGCTGGGTTTGATAAGTAGCCGTTTGCCCCAACAGCACCTCGGAATCATGATAGGGCCTTGAATTTGAACTAAGGGGGTATTGTACCGCGCTTACATCTTTAAATGCGATCAAATAAAGCCACGCCGCCGAATTATCCCAGCTAAAGACGACAGGTGTAAATATATTTGTTGGTGTTATTCCCGCTCCACGAAAAGTGACCAGCTGCAGCGTATCAGATGCCCTGAACCCCGTAGGCCTGTCGGGCACGGTGGTTTGTGCCGAAATAGTATTTCCCTGGTAGATAAAGTTGAGCGAATATGTTTTTTTAAATTTTACAAAAGTAGTATCGTTCCAGCTATAATTGCCGGGTGTGGTTTCTGCTAATTGTACGGTATTTGTTCCGTCAGAGATACTTAATTTAAGCCCCGGTATGGGGTAACCATAAGTAATGGTATCATCCAGGTATTTTTGATAATAAACCCTGACCAATGTTTTGGTTCCGGGCACAAGATAGGCTTCAACAACGGGCCTGTTAATACCCGATACACCGGTATTTGTTTTTTGGCAGGAGGATAAAAACCCGCCTGCCGCCAAAAATAATGCGGCGATAATAAACCAGGGCGTTAATTTTTTTATTTCCATCGTAAACTAAGTGTAATATTAGGTGTAAAACCCAGGTAATCAACATCCGAAGTGATCACCTGGTTATTAATTATGGTATATTGTTTATACCATACATTGGCACGGTTGTATAAATTGAATAGCGAAAAACCAATACTGCCGGCTTTGCGGCTATCCAGTTTAATAATATCATAAGTAACAGCGGCATCCAGTCGGCTATAGTTAGGCAGCCGCTCGCCATTTTCGGCGCTGATGGTTAAAAAGTTTCGGCTGCTGCCTGTAAAATCGTTAACAGTGAAACTGCTTAACGGGGCGGTATAAGGGCGCCCCGTCGCGAATATCCAGGAAGCAGAAAACGCCCATCGCTGGTACCGGTATACATGTACCATTTTAAATTCATCCCTTACATCCTGGTTGGCCGGGAAATCGCCGCCATACACATCAAAATGATTGGTAGCCTGTGCAAGCGTATAGCTTATCCATCCGGTATAATTACCATGCGTTTTTTGCAGCAGAAATTCTATACCCCGGCTATATCCCGAACCCGTATAAAAATGCTGTTCGAGCGTAATTGCCGTACGCCGGTTGCCGGTTTCCCGTTCAGAATATTCGGTAATGCCATCCAGTTGTTTATAATAACCTTCCACATCAAAAAGAAACTGCTTTGTTTCGTAGCTGAAGCCTCCAATAAAATGGTTCGCTGAACTTACCGGTATCGTATTGCCATTGGCCAGCACCCAGAAATCCCTGTTGCCCGATAATACATCCTCCCTGATCACTTTATCAGTAAATTGATTAAATCTTCCTGTCGAAGCTTTTAAGGTAAGATTGTCTGTAACAGTATAAGTTGCCGATAGGCGCGGTTCGATGTAAACCTTACCCGTTTGGTCATAATAGGTTGTTCGCAGCCCGGGTTTAATTTGCAGCTTATCCGTCGGGTTAAGGTCTATTTCAGCATAGCCCCCGCCGGTTATTGCCGTACGCTGCTGATTTATTAATACGCTGGTATCATTCTGGCTATAATTGTAATCCACAGCCTGGCGCGAAGCAAAGGCGCCAAACAATAATTTAGTATTATTTGTCACCTGCAATTCCCAGTCCGATTTAAAGCTCACATCTTTCACATTGTTTGATTCGAATGTACCGGTACTAACCGTATGCGCAACGGCCGAGCTATCCGTTGTAGTTAATTGCGAACTGTTAACGGTTTTACTATGATAATTAGAGTAACTAACCAGGGTGTTTGAATACAGTTTTGAGTTCCATTGCCTTGACCATTTTAAGCTCGACCCTAAATTACCATAGGTGGTTTTATCGACATTGCTCGCGCTGCCGTTAGTTAAAAATAAAGAGGGGAAATTAAAGCTCCTGCTATTATCCAGGTCATCATCACCCTGGTACAAACTCCATGAAAAAAGGTCTTTTTTATCAGCCGCATAGGTGTATTTGGCATTCAGGTCATAAAAGTAGGACGTGGGTACGCTAACAGTACCAAATCTGCCGCCGCCGCCACGGAAACCACCACCTCTTGGCGGGCCGCCTGTGCCGCCGCCACCATTGCCGGATATTTGCGAACTGGTAAATTTTTTGAATATTTTATCATATAACGGGCCCTGGTACGACCGGCGTAAAGCCAATAACAGGGTAGATTTATCGCCAATTGGCAATTCGGCAAATGCGTTCGTGCTCAATAAACTCAGGTCGACGCCAAAATCGGCCTCTTTTTTATTACCCTCTTTACCCACCATATCCGTAACGCTCGAGAGGCGGCCGCCATATTTAGCCGGGAAACCGCCTTTATATAAAGTAACGTCCTTTACAGCGTTACTGTTAAAAGCACTGAAAAACCCATACAGGTGGTCGACCTGGTAAACTGTAAAACCATCAAAAAGCACCAGGTTTTGGTCGGGCGTACCGCCGCGTACATAAACCCCCGATGACGACTCATTACTGGCACTTATTCCCGGCATTAGCTGGAATGAGCGTAAAATATCCTTTTCGCCAATATTGGGCAACTCATCCAGTTTTATAGGCGAAATTTGGAGCACACTTACCAGGCGCTTATCGGTGCTCATCAGCGACTCTGTTCTTTTATCGTTAATAATAACTTCGTCCAGGTCCTTGTTGGTAGCAAACAGGCCGATAATTATTGGCGCTTTAATATTATCGGGCGTAAGGACAAAGGTATCTTCCTTATAACCCATATAGGTAACGGTTAATTGACAAGTATCAGCCGGGACATTTAAAATGGTGAAATAACCATCCACATTGGCCGTAGTGCTTATATTGGTATTACGCACCGAAATGATCGATGCCGGCAGCGATTCGCCCGTACCCTGGTCTATCACTCTTCCTGATATGGTAAAGTTTGTAGCCTGTGGCTTTGGTTTCACGGTTTTCACGGCCTTTTCAACTTTTTTGGTAACCGTTGGTGTTACTTCATTCGTCGTACTTTTTTTATCATCTGATGCTTCCGGGACGTTTGCGCGTTCTCTTTTTAAAACGGCCACATCTTGCGGGTCTTTAACAATATAGATGCTTTGATCCTCATCAACGTAATAATGGAGGTCGTTATCCTTGCATAATTGGATTATTACATTTTTCAGGGGTTCGTTAGAAAACCGTTCCACCACATCAAACCGGCCTATAAAGTCGCGGTTAAAAATAAAGCGTACGTGATATTGATGAGCCAGGCTATCTAAGGTAATATCAAGCGTTGTGGTATATAAGCCACTTACGCGCGCCTTTGTTTTAAGCGCCCGTTGGGCACTTGCGGTAAAGGCAATTGTACATAAAAAAAGAAAGATAGGGATAAGTTTTTTCATAGAATTATGCAGCTAAGTTGAAAAAGATTAGTGTTAACAAATGTTAAATGAGACGTATGCTTGATTTTTTATTATCAACATGCGGTTTTTTGCGACGAAACGGGCTTAAATCATAAAATTATTTACCGAAAGATTAAACCATTTACATGGGAAATCATCTAACGTCATTATGCCCCTAAACCTCACGAAAAATGAACTGTTTAATTGTAGATGACGAGCCCCTTGCGCTTGATCTGCTGGAAGACAATATCAGGCAAGTCCCGATCTTAAACCTGGTGGCTGCCTGCCGCAGCGCTGCCGAAGCGATGGTAGTGCTTAGTGAGCGTACTATCGACCTGATTTTTTTAGATATACAAATGCCGGGTGTGAACGGCCTCGAATTTCTGCGCTTAATTAAACCTCTTCCGCTTGTCATACTGGTTACGGCTTACGAAGAACATGCTATTGATGGCTTTAACCTGGATGTGGTAGATTACGTGTTAAAACCTGTCGCTTTCTCCCGGTTTTTAAAAGCGGTACAAAAGGCGCATACTATGTTCAGGATGATAACACTGGCCGGCAAAGCTCCCGTTATCGAAACTGACCATGTATTTGTTAATGCCAATTACTCGCTGGTTAAAATAATGCTGCACGAGATAGCCTATATTGAGGGGTTAAAAGATTACGCGCGTATTAATATGACCAACGGAAATATGGTAGTTACCCGCCTGGGCCTGAAAGTTATTGAAGATAAACTGGATGCCGGAAAATTTATGAGGGTACATAAATCTTATATTATAGCCTTAAATAAGATCGATTCTGTTCAAAAAACGCAGCTAACTATTCAGGGCCACGAAATACCTATCGGCGATAGGTATCGCCAATCTTTGCAAAGTTATATCAGCAGCAAGAATTTGTAAAAATTTTGCGTTTCTACATGTAAATCCCCGATAAACCCATGTCAAAAAGATAAGAGTTTATAAAAAAGTGATAAAGATCATTTTTTGGAGTGATTTAGCACCATAAAGCGTGCAGCGTTTGGTAATAAATTTGCAGATGCTCAAAGTATACCCTTATTCAAATTTCCCTCCGGATGCTGATTCCATTCGCTACAACCGGTTACTATCTCCTATA
Organism: Bacteroidota bacterium; assembly: GCA_013288485.1. Taxonomy (GTDB): domain Bacteria; phylum Bacteroidota; class Bacteroidia; order Sphingobacteriales; family Sphingobacteriaceae; genus Mucilaginibacter. The sequence goes on along the minus strand of JABDBW010000003.1, from coordinate 52,024 downwards.
AAACAAAAAGATACAGGCGCTGCTTTATTTTATAACGATGCCGCCTTCGACTGGGTTTACCCGGAACACTTTCAATTAATGTCGCTCAAGCAATTTACACCCCTGGCCGTTGCACGTAAAGCCGCTGAGTTTTTGGCCGGACCCGATGCCAGGGTACTGGATATAGGCAGCGGCGTAGGCAAGTTTTGCCTGGCAGCCGCCCATTATTATCCGGAAACGTTTTTTTATGGCATTGAACAACGACAGGAATTGGTTTATTTTGCAGAGGAGGCCAGGAAATATACCGGGCTTAATAACGCCTGGTTTTCACATGGCAACGTCACCCGTGTAAACTTAAAAGAGTTTGACCATTTTTATTTTTATAATTCATTTTATGAAAATCTTGACCCCGATAATCGTATTGACGATACTATAGAAACTTCTTTTAGCTTATACACTTATTATACACAATACTTGTTTGCCGCGCTTGATGAGAAACCTTCGGGCACCCGCCTTGTTACCTTCCACAGCACAGAAGATGAAATACCGCCAGGCTATTGCCTGGTTGATGTTTCTTATGACACCCTGTTAAAAATGTGGATTAAAAGATAAAGAGATGAACCTTTTCAGGCCCAAAATTATCGACACGCTAAAGAATTATACGAGAGCGCAATTTTATAAGGACGCGGTTGCCGGTATAATTGTAGGCATAGTGGCTTTACCTTTGGCTATAGCCTTTGCTATCGCTTCGGGCGTATCGCCCGAAAAAGGGATTTTTACAGCCATTATTGCAGGGTTTATCATATCTGCATTAGGGGGAAGCCGTGTCCAGATCGGCGGCCCAACGGGCGCCTTTATAGTTGTGGTGTATGGAATTGTACAGCAGTTTGGGGTAAACGGCTTAGTGGTAGCCACATTTATGGCGGGCATATTCCTAATCATTATGGGCATTGCCAAATTGGGTAATGTAATTAAATTTATCCCTTATCCGCTCATAGTTGGTTTTACCACGGGCATAGCGGTAATTATATTTTCCTCACAAGTCAAGGATTTTTTGGGATTAAAAATGGGAAGTGTCCCGGCTGATTTTATCAGTAAATGGGGGAGTTATGGCCATCATGTATCTTCCGTAAATGTATACGCGGCAGGTATAGGTTTGTTCACGCTGATTGTAACCCTGTTTTGGTCAAAAATCACCCACAAAGTACCCGGATCATTAATAGCTATTATAGTCACCACGTTGGCTGTCCGTTATTTTAATCTCCCCGTAGAAACTATAGGCAGCCGCTTTGGGCCCATAGCTTCGTCGTTACCGCGCCCTGTTATACCGGCAGTAAGCTTCGCCGCTTTTCAACAGCTGATCAGGCCAGCGTTTACTATTGCTTTGCTGGGAAGTATTGAATCGCTGCTATCGGCTGTGGTGGCTGATGGAATGACTGGAGGGAACCATCGCTCAAATACAGAATTGATAGCGCAGGGCGTTGCCAATATCTGCTCTTCTGTTTTTGGGGGTATCCCTGCAACCGGGGCCATTGCCCGTACCGCCACAAATGTAAAAAATGGAGGAAGAACGCCTGTTGCAGGCATCATTCACGCGTTTACGCTGTTGATAATTATGCTATTTGTGGGTAAATGGGCGGCGCTGATACCTATGGCTGCATTAGGCGGCATATTAGTTGTTGTGGCCTGGAATATGAGCGAGGCGGAAAATTTCATAGCGATACTTAAAGGATCAAGAAGTGATGCTGTCGTTTTACTCATGACTTTTCTATTGACCGTTTTAGTAGACCTTACCGTCGCTATTGAAATAGGGATGATCCTGGCCGCGTTTATGTTTATGCGAAAAATGATGCAAACAAGTTCGGTACAGCAATCTGTTTTCCAGGCAGACGATTCGTCTGAAGATACACTCCAATCATACGAATTGCCTGAAGGTGTGGATGTTTTTGAAATAAACGGCCCGTTGTTCTTTGGAGCGGCCTACAAATTCAGGGATACCATGAAAATAATTGAAGAGCCGGCCGCCATACTCATTATCAGGATGAAGAACGTACCGGTGATTGATGCTACAGGTATCAGGATACTGAAAGAAGTAAACAACGAAATAAAAAGAAAGGGCAGTAAACTGATCCTCGCCGAAGTAGTAAACGAACAGGTGAGGAACGAACTAAAAAAATCGCGCTTATTATTTCAAATAGGCAAGGCGAACGTTACCCTCACTTTTGAAAACGCCCTGAAAAGAACAAAGGAAATTCTCTCGCTGCAATCCGTGAAAAGAAAATAGGGAATTTGTCTCTTTCGCCCCGTTATCCTGTTTGAATGAACCTGTTTATTCTGCTACCTTTAGCCGTTCGTTCATCAAAACCTTAATTATGAAAAAGATCAACCTGCTTATTTTAACTATAGTTTTATTGATCACAGGTGCCGCCCAGGCACAATTTAAAGGATATGCCTGGAAAATACTCAATACAAACGGCGCATTTATACCCAGGGAAGAATGTGATTTTGTTAACGTAAAAGGAAAGTTTTACCTGGTAGGCGGGCGGGGGTTAAAAAACGTAAATGTATTTGACCCTGCAACATCTGCCTGGACAAGTGCCACAAAGCCGCCCATTGAACTGAACCATTTTCAAGCCATTGTATATAAAGATGAAATTTACATTTGCGGCGCCATGACCGGTGGCTTTCCGCACGAAAAACCTGTGGCCAATATTTATATCTATAATCCTGCGGCAGATAGCTGGCGAATAGGGGCAGAGATACCTAAAGAGCGGCAGCGTGGTTCGGGTGGGGTAGTGGTTTATAAAAATAAATTTTACCTGGTTTGCGGTATTCTGGATGGCCACTGGACCGGAAACGTTTCCTGGTTTGATGAATACGACCCGAAAACCGGCCAATGGAAACAATTGCCCGACGCGCCAATTGCGCGCGACCATTTCAGGGCAGCGGTTGTTGGCCATAAGTTATACTGCATAGCAGGCGTACAATCAAACGCGATGGAAAAAAAGCTGTTGAATAATACAATTGCCGAAGTTGATGTCTATGATTTTAAAACCGGCCAATGGGGTACAGCCAATGCCAAACTGCCTACACTACGGGCGGGAAACGCCCTGGTAGTTGTAAAAAACGAAATATTGGTTATTGCCGGAGAAAGTACGGCGCAAAAAATATCACATAATGAAGTGGAAGCGTACAACGTTAAAACCGACGAATTTACCAGGCTGCCCCCGCTTGTTGCAGGCAGACATGCCACAGGGGCCATTTATTTTGATAAAAAAATATATATCACTGCAGGTGTAGGCAACAGCGGAGGCTCGCCGTTATTAAATTCCATTGAATATTTTAGCAATAAATAATTGACAAACAGGGGATTAATTATACCCACCCGGGGTGCTCCTCGCTGGATAGTGTTCAGAAAAACATCCATTTTGTTAAAAGTTGTTTATCAAATTGAAAAAAACCACTCATTTTGATAGTATAGATCGAACAGTAAAATAATAAAAATGTCATTTACCAGTGGTAAAACACGGTTCAGGTTTACCGGCATGTTTTCGGCACTCTTTTTGGATAAACATCTGTATAAATTAAAAAATTATTAAGATGTTATATATTACTATAAAGGCTGTGTTATTATTAGGAGGAATTATAATTCCGTTGGGCGCCCAAAAAACCCAGGCAACTGATGGTCCAAAATTCAAAGAAAATATAAAATTCAGGATAGATACCGATACCACAAATGCGAGATATGCAATTAATGAAAACGGAACGCTCGAAAGAATTAACCGTACCAGTTTATCCGATCATTGATCTTTAAGCCCGGCGGGTTGGGTAGAAAATAAACCTGATTGTACATTGTTAAACGTCTAAAGGCAACTTATGAAAAAGATCATATTTGCATTGTTCTGTATAGTAGCTTCCGGGGCAAATGCACAAATGGCGGATAGTGTAAAAAAAGACCTTACAACCGCGCCCGATACCGTAAAGAGGTTATACAATAAACCGGGATCCTACCTTCCACCTGTGATATTGGTAGGGTATGGGGTTTTGTCATTTGTGGTAAAACCAGTGCGCAACATTGATTATTATGTTAAAGGGCGCATAGAACGAAGTTCACCTACTTTTAATACAACTGTTGATGATTATCTCCAGTTGTCTCCCATTGTGTTGGTATATGGCTTAAACCTTGCCGGTGTTGAAGGTAAAAACAGGTTTGTTGACCGCACCGCGTTGGCCATTTTATCAGGAGGGATACTAACCATTACCGATGGCTTAAAATACGTAGCGCACCGCCAGCGTCCCTACAGTACCGATCCGCTTTCTTTTCCCTCAGGCCACTCCGGCGCCGCCTTCCTTGCGGCCGAATACTTGGCGCAGGAGTATAGTGAGAAATCTCCCTTATATGGTGTGCTGGGCTACAGCATTGCCACAACTACCGCTGTTTTGAGGTTATATGACCGTGCGCATTGGTTTAGCGATGTAGTTGCGGGTGCCGGTTTTGGTATACTTTCTACCAAAGCGGCCTACCTGGTTTACCCTTCTATACGTAATTTGCTAACTCATAAAGATAAACAGGGAAGAAGTTCTATGCTTATGCCCACTTACCAGGATGGCGCACCCGGTTTAGCATTTGCCATGCAATTGTGAAAATACTGAAGGCACATCCCGAATATTTTTATTTGCCAACATCTAGGCCCAATAGCTTTGCAGGGTTTTTACGGGCAACCAAATCGATCTCATGTTCGCTTAATCCATCAGCTTTAAGCGCCGATATAAATGCCCGCAATCCATCAGGGTGCAGCGGATTACCTTTTTGGCCGAGGTCAGAATCAATAATGAAATGTTCGGCGCCTATAGCTTTAATAGCCCGCGCGCAGGCAGATACCGATACCGGGCTGTTAACCGGCGCGCCGGGCAAGCCACCGGGTTGAAAGCAGCACTCCATAACAGCGCCCATAGCGGCCATTTGTTTCATTTGATCAATGTTCGCGCCTTGTAACAGAACATGTGTTACCACAATATTTTTTACGCCGGCTTGTTTTGCTGCCGCTATTAGGGTCAGCGATTCTTCAGGCGATGAATGGCCCGTTTCCAGCACCAGGTTGTTTTGTGCCGCTAATAGAAATACTTCGGCGAGTTCAGGTACCGGCTTACCGTCTTTCACCACCGAAACATACGGCTGGTGCCCCGGCGCGTGACCGACGGCGTTTTCCGCGTCAATGGTGGGCAGCCATATAACTTTGCCGCGATGTCCCTCAAACTGCACCATACGGCGCACGGCTTCGGCATTAATGCCGCCTGCGGATCGGTTCAAAACAATACCACCAAAAACCTCTATACCACCCACCTCTTCCATAGCCAATTCAGCCCTGTCGGCAGTCATGAAATAATGATTTTTGAGGACAAGCCCCCTCATGCCCGCCTGTTTGGCAAGGCGAACTAACTGCAGGTCGTTTATTGAGCGCGGTGTAGCATCAGGCCCCGTATGCGCATGGAAATCAATTACCCCATGTAATGAATTGGTATCTGCGGGTATTTGTGACCATGCCAGGCTGGTAAACAAGATTAAAATACCTGTAAAAAACAAGGCCATTCTATTTAAGGTCATGATATTTGGTTTATAAATTTCAAGGTATAAAAAATAGGGTAGATGGTAAAATTAATATGGCTGTTTTTTGTTTTTTGAACAGTTGACCCTGCAAAAAAAACAAAGCCCTCCGGATTTATCCGAAAGGCTTTTTACCCAGGGCGGGAATCGAACCCGCATTCCTTTGACGGGAACCCCGATTTAAATCGGGGCGTGTCTACCAGTTAGTTATTTTTAAAATTCTTAATTAAATTTTCAATGAAAGCCCGGTTTTTCATAGATTTAATATAAAGTTCCCTTGAATTAGCTTCGCCTTTTGTTTCATATACTTCATAACACATAACTATCCAAGGGCCTTTATTTTTAGTGGCAGTTACTTTTCCTGTATTATGTCTTCCTAATCTTTCTTCAATGTTTGAAGTGTGGCCGACATAATAACGGCCACTTTTCGTGGATTGTAATATGTAAGTATAAAACATAAATAAATATAAAATAACAAAAGCCACCCATCGCCAGATGAGCGGCTTTTGTTGTACTCGGGGCGGGAATCGAACCCGCACGCCTTTGACGGGCACAGGATTTTAAGTCCTGCGTGTCTACCAGTTCCACCACCCGAGCAGGTGATAATTTTTAACCTAACCAATCCCGCACTCCTTTGACGGGAACCCCGATTTAAATCGGGGCGTGTCTACCATCCCGATGCATCGGGACTGGGCAGGCGTTAACCTTTTAAAAATAAAACCCCTCTGCTGGTCAGAAGGGATTTTGAGCGAAAGACGAGATTCGAACTCGCGACCCCGACCTTGGCAAGGTCGTGCTCTACCAACTGAGCTACTTTCGCATTGGGAGTGCAAATATAGATAGAAATGCATATTCTACAAGTAAAACCTTTAATTTTTTTGAAAAACTATAAACCATTGTCTTTCAAAACATCCATTACCAGGTCGGTTTCAAAGCCACGCCCACGGGCATATTGTTGCAGTTTATACCGGCGTTTGTAGGGATCTTTTTCGGCGATCAAAGCACTTTTCTTTTGTATCACCTTTTCCAGGGTTTGCAGATAGGCATCGGGGTTAAGGGTTTCCAATGCTTTTTTTATCAAAACATCAGACACCTTTTTTAATTTTAAACCCTGTTTTATTTTTAGGCGTCCCCATGCTTTCTGGTTAAACTTGCCCGCAGTATAAGCTTTTGCAAAGCGTTCCTCGTTCAGAAAGCCACTTGTAATTAACTGCGAAATAATACCCTCGGCAACCTGCGGCCGCAAACCCCATTCAAATAGTTTATCCCTCACTTCCTGCTGCGAGCGTTCCTGGTAGGCACAATAATGTTCGGCTTTAGTTAAGGCGCTCTTCTCGTCCGTTATTTTTTGCTTTTGGGGGATATCCATTAAAACCAAAGTTGTTAAAAATTCTTCTATTCACAGAAATATAAGCAAATTAGTGGCATCATGCTAAGCAACCAGTATTCCATAAAAGAAGTTAAGCAAATTATTAATGCCGGGGGCGATTTGGTGAACGATGATACCATTAGTGTATTACTTACCGATAGTCGCCGAATTAATACTGCTGCCGAAGGTTTATTTTTTGCCCTGAGCGGCAGGCGCAACGGCCATGAGTTTATTGCCGGGGCTTATGCTGCCGGTGTACGCAACTTTGTGGTAAAGGAGGGCCCTGAACTCAAACTGCCCGATGCCAATTTTTTAATTGTAATTGATGTACTTGCAGCCCTGCAAATGCTGGCTGCATACCATCGGGCCCGGTTTAACCTCGAAGTTATAGGTATAACAGGCAGCAACGGTAAAACTATTGTTAAAGAATGGCTGTACCAGTTAATGGCAATAGATAAAAATATTGTGCGTAACCCCAAAAGTTATAATTCGCAAATTGGCGTACCGCTTTCTGTATGGCAGATCAATGATAATAACAACCTGGGAATATTTGAAGCGGGTATCTCCCTGCCGGGCGAAATGGATAAGTTGGAAGCCATTATAAAACCCTCCATCGGTGTGTTAACCCACCTGGGTACAGCCCATGACGAGGGTTTTGAAAATACCCGCGAAAAAGTGCTTGAAAAATTAAAGCTGTTTAAAAACTGCAGTTTGCTTATTCACAATTACGACCAGTTGCTCGATTATAAAAAGGATATGCCCGAGGGGAAATGTTTTACCTGGAGCAGGAATTTCAAACAGGCTGATCTGTATGTTTTTAGCGAAACTGTAATAAAGAAAAATTATTACCTGCGCGCCAGGTTTAAAGAAAACGAGATTGAGTGCCTTATTCCGTTTCTTGACCAGGCATCAATAGAAAATGCTATAGTTTGCTGGGCAACACTGTTAGCTTTAGATTATTCGCCCGCTGAAACAGATAAACGCATGGAGCGCCTTAACCCGGTAAGTATGCGCCTGGAGCTTAAAATGGGGATAAATGATTGCTCGGTTATTGATGATTCTTATAATTCGGATATACAATCGTTAGAAATCGCGCTTAATTTTTTGAACCAGCAAAATCAGCATCAAAAAAAGACGGTGATACTATCGGATATATTTCAATCGGGCTTGCAGGAAGATGTTTTGTATAAACAGGTTGCCGAACTGATAAAATCAAAAAACATTAACAAATTTATTGGGGTAGGCGCTGCGCTGGAAAAATATGAAGCATATTTTGATATGCCCGAAAAGCATTTTTATGCAGATACTGCCACATTGCTTAACCAATTATTTGCGCTTAATTTTAAAGAAGAAGCCATATTGATTAAAGGCTCCCGCAGTTTTGAATTTGAGCGGGTGAGCCGGGCTTTAAGCCAAAAAACGCACGAAACGGTAATGGAGATCAACCTGAACGCTTTGCTGGGCAATTTGAACTATTACAAATCAAAACTAAAGCCGGGCGTAAAGGTAATGGCTATGGTCAAGGCTTTCAGCTATGGCAGCGGGACGTTTGAATTAGCAAATATGCTGCAATACAATAAAGTTGATTATTTGGCGGTTGCCTACACCGACGAAGGTGTCTCTTTGCGGCAGGCCGGCATTAACCTGCCTATTATGGTGCTTAATGCCGAGCAATCGGCATTTGATAAACTAACAGAATATAAACTGGAGCCCGTGATTTTTAGTTTCGGGTTGTTTGATGATTTTATAAAATATGTGCGGCAAAACGACTTGGTAAACTACCCTGCACACTTAAAAATTGATACGGGTATGCATCGCCTGGGTTTTGAGCCTTTTGATGTAGAAGTATTATGCGATATGCTGGAAGTAAATAAGTACGTGCGTATTTGTTCTGTTTTCTCACACCTGGCTGCCAGTGAGGCTGCGGAACATGATGAGTTTACCGCTAAACAGATCAGCAGGTTTGAAAAAGCAGCCAAAAAAATAGAGAAGTGTTTGGGTTATAAAATAATGAAACACCTGTCTAATACATCGGCTATTACCCGTTGGCCCTCGGCCCAGTTTGATATGGTGCGGCTGGGTATTGGCCTATACGGTATAGACGCCGCGGTGGCGGCTTCTGATAATGCCTTGCAGCCCATTACCAGTTTGAAAACCAGTATATCACAAGTAAAAAAAGTGCCTGCAGGCGATACGGTAGGCTATGGGCGGAATGGTGTAATGATAAAAGATGGCCGCATAGCCACCGTGCGCATAGGCTATGCCGACGGTTACCTGCGTGCGTTTGGTAACGGCGTAGGCAAAATGCTGGTAAATGGCGTCCTGGTACCAACCATCGGTAATGTTTCTATGGATCTGTGTATGATAGATGTAAGCAACGTGGAGGTTAAAGAAGGTGACGAAGTGATCATTTTTAATGAACAGCATAGGATAGAAGAACTTGCAACCCAAATAGGTACTATTCCGTATGAGATTTTAACTAATATTTCGCAAAGGGTAAAAAGAGTGTATTTTTATGAGTAGAAAATAAAGGGGAATGAAAAACATAGCTAAAGCTTTATTGAACTATTTTTTTAAGGGGCTTATAGTGGTTGTGCCGCTCGGCGCTGCCGCGTTTCTAATATTCTGGGCTGTTTCAAGTATTGACAGCGCCTTAAATTTGAGCGACTTTTTATGGACAGACAGTAAGGGTAAACCTATGTACATACCTGGTTTGGGTATATTAAATGTTTTTGTGATCATCATGATAGCAGGGATATTGGTGACCAGCGTAATAACCGATCCTATTAAACGCTGGTTTAATAGGTGGATAAACCGTTTGCCGTTTTTTAATTTCCTGTACTCATCAATAAAGGACCTTACCGAAGCATTTGTTGGAGATGAGAAGAAGTTTAATGAAGCGGTTATTGTGGAAGTTAATGAGTTCGGTTTAAAAAAAATAGGCTTCCTTGTACAAAAGGACCTCGCCAAGCTAAATTTGCCGGGCGAAGTAGCGGTTTACTTTCCCTATTCGTATTCATTTGCCGGTCAGGTAATTATTATATCGGCCGATAAGGTAAAACCGATCAATAAAAATGCGGCCGATATGATGAAGTTTGTCATATCAGGCGGTGTGAGCGGGCTGGATTAAGCAATTAGCTATTAACCCTAACTTTTTTAACCGGTTTTTTAAAACTTTTTATAGCAAGAAACACACTGATGAGCATTAAAACAGCCGCCAGTACATAAGGCGCCCCCGGAAAATAATCAGCCGAGCCCTTTTTCGTAAAGAAGAAAAATACGTAGCTAAACACAAGCGGCCCGATAATAAGACTGAAGCTGTTCAGGATAGAAAATGCGCCCTGCAGCTCCCCCTGCTCATTTTTGGCCACTTCTTCACTTGCCATGCTTTGTAATGTTGGTCCTGATAATCCACCGAGGCAATAGGGTATCATACATAAATAAAGCATCCATCCTTTGCCGGCAATTGCAATGAGCGCTAAACCAACGGCGTAAAATATCAACCCGGCTATTATATTTTTTTTCTGGCCGAATTTGGGTACCGTATAACGTATCAAGCCTGCCTGTATTCCGAATAAAACCAAACCGACAAACAGACCGAGCGTACCTACACTCGCAGGCGTCCAGTCAAATTTTTCGTAAATAAAAGTTGATAATAAATACTCCACAGCTTTTTGAGCAATATAAATTATGGCGGTTGCAGTTAGTAAACTGGCAAGCGCGGGTTGTTTTTTATAAATTCGTTGTAATGACAACAACGGATTTGCCCGACTCCATTCAAACTTTCTCCGGTGCTCTTTTGCCAATGATTCGGGCAGTACAAACAACCCATACAAGGCATTTCCGAGTGCAAAGGCGGCGGCGGCTATAAAAGGCAATCTTATATTGATAGCGAAAAGGTACGCGCCCAAAGCAATCCCAAATATTAAGCCGATAGCTGATGCCGCGCCAATCAGGCCGAAATTAGCCGATCTTTTATTGCCGGTACTTACATCGGCAATGTAGGCTGTTGCAGTAGATGTGCTTGCACCGCAAATGCCCGCTATCGTACGGCCTACAAACAGCCACGCTATTGTTGGCGCAAAGGCCATAACAGCGTAATCGAGGCCGAAACCAAATAAAGAGATCAGCAAAATAGGCCGCCGGCCATACCTGTCGCTAAGATTGCCCATTATACTGGCAAAAATTAACTGCATGGAAGCATAAACAAAAGTAAGCCAGCCTATATACTCAGAAGCCCTGTTTACATTAATATGACCCAGCGTTTGGAGCAGTTTAGGCAATACCGGGATAATAATACCCAACCCTAATACATCAATAAAAATGGTGATGAAAATAAAACCGAGCGCGGCAGATGTTTTAGTTTTGTCTTTTATATTCATAAAGGATAATACACAACACCCGAAATAGCAGGATGTTTAAAGCACCTGTTTATTTTTCTTAAATGATAATATTGCCAATATAGCACTTAAAAGCATTAAAATTGAGCCAATGGCAAAAGGGGCGCCGGGAAATTGAAAAGGGGCGGCCTTACTTGTAAAATAATGAAACGCCAATGTCATCAACCAGGGACCGAAAACAGCGCTCAAACTCATTAATCCCGTTAATCCGCCTTGCAGGTTGCCTTGCTCATTGGCGGGTACGCTGTTGCTCATATATCCCTGTAAAGCGGGGCCAGCTATTCCGCCCAAACAATAGGGTACCAGGAAAGCGAACATCATCCATCCCTCTGAAGCAAACGCAAATAACAGTAAGCCAATACTATAAAGCACCAAGCCTACCCATATACTTCGTTCGTTGCCCAATTTTGGGTTGATAAACCTGATCAGGCCACCCTGCACCAGCGCCACTAAAAATCCAACCACACCCAACGAAATACCCACCATAGTCTCGCTCCAGTTAAATTTATACATGGTATAATAGGTCCATACGCTTTGCACAGCCTGTACGGCAAAGTAAATAAGGAATAAAGATACAGCCAGGCCGATAACTGATTTATATTTTTTCAATTGAATTAATGAGGTAAACGGGTTGATCTTTTTTAACTCAAGCGGCCTCCGGTTTTCGGGAGCCAATGATTCCGGCAAAATAAAGTAGCCGTAGATAGCATTGAGAAAAGCCAAACCGGCTGCTGCCAGGAAAGGGTAGTGTACGTTGTATTTACCTAATATACCACCAATAACCGGCCCTATAATAAACCCCAGGCCAAAGGCTACGCCCACCAGGCCAAAGTTGGCCGCCCTCTTTTCGGGTGTGCTTATATCAGCAATATAAGCGTTGGCCGTAGTAAAACTTGCCCCGGTAAAACCCGCAATGATCCGTCCAATAAACAATAAGCCAATAGTAGGTGCGAAGGCTAAAAATAAATAGTCGATGCCAAAACCTACCAATGAGCATAGCAACACCGGCCTGCGGCCATATTTATCGCTCAAGTTGCCTATCAGGGGTGAGCAAAGAAATTGCATAATGGCGTATGCCGCGGTTAACCATCCGCCATAGATCGAAACATCGCTTACACTACCATGTATCAGGTGCATCAATAATTTGGGAAAGACGGGAATGATGATCGCCAGGCCCATAACGTCGATAAGGAGTGTTGCGAAAATAAAGCCTAAGGCAGCCTGTTTTTTAGGTCGGTGCATGAGCGCAAAATAAATAAAGAAATTTGGAAAAATTAATTAAATATTTCTTACCTTGACTAATAATTTAGTTTAAACTCTAAAACCACACTTTTAAAAATGAAAAACCTAAATTACTTATTGGTATTACCGGCAATGCTGGTATGTCAAACTTTATTCGCGCAAAACAGTCATTTAACCATTTCGGAACAATATCCGTCGCAGGGGCAACCCATCAGTGTCACGTATGACCCTGTGGGAACAAAACTCGATGGTAAGCAGGATATTAAGGCCACGGTTTATTATGTAGATGGCAAAAAAAACCCCGCTGCAGATATCGAACTAAAACTTGAGGGTAAATTATTAAAAGGATATTTAACTATTTCGGTGGCGGCAAAAGGCTTCTTTTTTAAAATCCATAAAGATACTATGGTAGATAATAACAATGGCAAAGGTTATTTCTATATGGTGTATAATGAAAAACAACCAATACAGGGTGCGTACGCGTCGGAAGCGTTATTTTACATGGGTATGGGTAACGCGTTTGCCAAAGTACCGGCCGACAAAGCACAGGTTCTTAAACTTTATAAACAGGAAATAGCCACATTCCCCGAAAGCGAAAAAGAATATGGTATGGGTTATTACAGGGCTTTATCAATGTCAACAGATCAGGAGGATATGGCTTTGCTAAAGGATAAAGTGGGGGAACTTAAAAATAGCAATAACGAAAAAGATATGACCATGGCGGTTTCCATATTAACCATGCAAAAGAAGAAACCGGAAGCCGACTCATTGCTGGCAATGATAAAGCGGAGATACCCTGATGGAAACGTAACAAAGAACGAAATAATAAATAATATTCTTAGAGAAAAAGATGTAAAGAAACAGGATTCATTATACCAGGCATTCTTGCATAAATTCCCTGAAAATGCTTTGGATCAACCAGGTAGTATATATGAATTGATAAGAAGACAACTTGTATTAGGGTACCTTAAAATTAATGATATTGCATCGTGTGAAAAATATATAGCTTTAATTAATGACAAGACAATGTTATTTCAAACACTGAATAGTGTTGCCTGGCAAGAGGCGGAAAAAGGCGAGAATTTAGAGATGGCAGAAAGATTGTCTAAACAATCAGTGGATATCGTTAATGCACTGGTAAGTAATCCGGTAGTTGGCTCATATATGACACCAGAGCAGGCAAAGAGCAATATACAGGGTTTTACTTATATGGTTGGCGACACTTATGCCTATATATTGTACAAAGAGGGCAAATACGACGAAGCATTAAAAGTACAGAAACCGCTGTATGATAAGCAAATTACCAAAGGCGGTGGCCCCGTAACGCTTCATTATGCACAAATAGTGATGGCCGGTAAGGACTATGCTCAAGCTAAAGAAGTGGCTGAAACGGCTATGAAGTCTCCCGGGGCATCAGACGAATGGGAAGCAATGTTAAAAGAATGCTACATTAAAATTAACGGGAGCGATAAAGGATATGACCAGTACATTGCTTCATTACAAAAACTAAATGATGAGAGAATACAAAAACAACGACAAAAACTACAGGAAGAATTTAATAAAGAAGAAGAAAATGTAAAAAAAGAGGCTGCAAATACAGTTGTTGATTTTTCAAAAGATATGATAAACACACCAGCGCCTGCTTTTACTTTAAAGGGCATGGATGGAAAGGTTGTATCATTAAATGACCTGAAAGGAAAAACAGTAGTTGTTGATTTTTGGGCTACCTGGTGCGGCCCCTGCAAGATGTCTTTTCCGGGTATGCAAATGGCTGTGAATAAATATAAGGATGATCCTAATGTGGTGTTTTTGTTTGTTGATACCTGGGAAACGGGCAATGATTACGTTAGCCAGGTTAAAAAGTTTATCACTAACAATATATATACTTTCCATGTGCTAATGGACGAAAAAAATGCCGACGGAAAACAGGGAAAAGTGGTTAGCGCTTTTGATGTGAGCGGCATACCTACAAAATTTATTATTGACAAAAATGGAAATATACGTTTTAAATATACTGGCTATTCCGGCTCTTCAGTGAAAGTATATAGTGAGGTAATTAACATGATCGAATTGGCAAGCAATCCGTATGTTGCAACTGTAAAGTAAACGGGAGACTTTATTTATATACAAAAGCGATGGGTTAATCTTATCGCTTTTTTTATTGCTATTTTATTACTGTTGAAATTATTTCGTCTTCTTTTACAAATCCAATATAGCGCGAATCCATTGCATCATGCCTGCTGTCCCCTAAAACAAAATAACAGTTTTTTGGAACTTTTACAGGACCCAGGTTATCTTCATTGTATCCTAATTTTTTAAACTCCGGAAAAATACTTGGATTTATACTGTCTTTTGATGCAGTATAAAGCTTTAAATTAAGATTGTATTCCTTTAATTCGGCACTTGTTAAAGCAATTGAAAATAAACTGTCATTTATGGGTTTTACCGTATTTTTGTTTTTGTCCACATATCCCATTATCCTTTGCAACTGGTCTTTTGTAATGTAATACTCATTCCATGCAAATGGCTCGTTCAACAATTTGCCATTTAAATAAACTGTGGCATTCCTAATTTCTATTACATCACCCTCTTTTCCGATACATCTGAATACCCAGGTACTGTTATCAGGTCTTTTAAAAAGAATAAGCGAGTTATTATTTGGCTTTTTTAACGCCGATGCTATTATAATATCGCCCGGGTTATAGGTAGGCTGGTTTGACGTAGTTGGGAGATGGTAAATACTCAGGATATGAGTGGCCCCGGCTATTACCCAGGCAAAGAATAAAAAGCATCCTACAATTAGCAATATAATAATTGGTCTTTTCATGAGAAAATAAGTTATAATCACGAAATTACATATCGTAATACTGTTTTCTTTTTAAAAATTCGGTTTCAGCACATATTTATCGTAGAAACGGAAGATATGCTCAACAGCTTCCTGTGCAGTATCAACTACACGGTATAAGTTCAAGTCATCCGGGTGGATGTTGTGTTCCTGGTCGAGCATTTTTTCTTTTATCCAGTTAAATAAGCCACCCCAGTATTCAACGCCAACAAATACAATGGGGAAACGGGCAATTTTACCTGTTTGTATCAAGGTTATCGCCTCGAACGATTCATCCAGGGTACCAAACCCGCCCGGCAGTATAATAAACCCCTGCGAGTATTTCATGAACATTACCTTGCGGATAAAGAAATAATCGAACTCCAGTATCTTATCCCGGTCAATATATTTGTTGTGAAATTGCTCAAAGGGTAGTTCAATATTCAATCCTACCGATTTACCTCCTGCCTCGTAAGCTCCTTTATTGGCAGCTTCCATTACGCCGGGGCCGCCGCCTGATATTACACCATAGCCGCGCTCTGTAAGCAGGCGGGCGGTGTCTTCAGCCAGTTTGTAGTAGGGGTTATCGTTATGCGTGCGCGCCGAGCCAAATATGGATACGCAAGGGCCTATTTTAGCTAATTTTTCAAAGCCGTCAACAAACTCGGCCATTATTTTAAATATCTGCCAGGAATCAGTTACCTTAATTTCTTGCCAGTTCTTGTTTTCGAATGCTTGTCTTATTTTTTCTTCTCCGGTCATATTTATGTTAAATGTAGTATAATTACACCACCGCCGCTTTTGTTTTCGCCGATGAACTCAACAGCAACCCTGCAAATGTAATAAATCCGTTGACGAGGATAAGCTCATTATCAAAAGTATAGCCAAATAGTTTTGCCGAGTGTGTGCTTAGGTAATAACATATAGCGGGCGATAATAAACATATAAATGGCACCAGCTTATCCTTAACCTGTCTGCCGCCAACAAACAAGCCAAAGGCATATAAACCCAGCAGCGGGCCGTAAGTATATGACGCTACCGAAAAAATTGCCGTTACAACCGCCTTATTATTAATGGCATTAAAAATTATAATGGTTAAAAAAATCAATCCCGAAAAGACAATATGCACATAATGGCGGGTATTAATCCTTTTCTTACTATTGTTGTCGCCGCTCTTATTAAAACCTAAAAAATCAACACAAAACGAAGTGGTTAGGGCGGTAAGGGCCGAATCGGTTGTGGCAAATGTGGCGGCGGTAAGTCCCAGCATAAATACAGTTGCAGGTATTCCCCGTAAATATTGCAATGCGATAGTAGGGAAGAGGTAATCGGTTTTTTCAACTTTTATTCCGTATCGAGCGGCATATAAGTACAGCAAAGCGCCAACGCTTAAAAAGAAAATATTAATAACCACAAATACAGCCGTAAAGCTAAACATGTTTTTTTGCGCTTCGTGGATGTTTTTAAGGCTCAGGTTTTTTTGCATCAGGTCCTGGTCGAGCCCGGTCATGCCAACGGTAATAAACAAGCCGCCAATAAACTGCTTGCTGAAGTGAAAGTGGCTGCTTAAAAAGTTATTAAAGAAGAATATTTTTGAGTAACTGCTGTTCTTAATCGCATCAGCAGCTTCAAAAATATTTAAATTCATGGCCCTGCAAATAAAGAATATCGACAGGAAGACCGATGATACTAAAAATAGCGTTTGCAGGCTATCGGTAATAATAATGGTTTTTAAGCCGCCTCGGAAAGTATATGCCCATATCAGCAATAAACATATCAGCACAGTTATCGCAAAGGGGATATGATAACTATCAAAAATAAATTTCTGCAAAACTATAACCACCAGGTACAACCTGAATGATGAGCCGATTATTCGGCTTATTAAAAATATACCTGCGGCGGTTTTATAGCTCCATATACCTAAAGCGCCTTCAATATAGCTGTATATAGAGGTTAGCTTTAAACGATAATATAGCGGCAATAAAACCGTAGCGATAATAATAAACCCTGCCGCGTTGCCCAATACAAACTGGAAATATTCAAACTGATCGCCCGTAACCGCGCCAACTTTACCGGGTACGGATATAAAGGTTACGCCGCTTAACGCGGTACCGATCATTCCAAATGCAACCAAATACCATTTTGAGTTTCGGTTGGCTACAAAAAAGGTATCATTATCGGATGATTTTCTTGATGTAAGCCAGGATATTACTAATAACACCAGAAAGTAGCCTATAATAAATGAGAGTAAGATTGCTGGTGACATAGCGTGTTATTAAGAAGGCAATTTATACATACTAGTTTGTATATACAAAAAAAGCAATTTTGAGATAATAACCTCTATAGCGATGGGTTTTAAACCCATCGCTATGAAAAGACCTTTCGGACTTCCCGACTTTCGGACTATTCACTATCTTCGCAACATGAACTTTTCATCGAAGTTACTTGAGAATGCTGTCGCCGAATTTGCCAAATTGCCCGGGGTAGGGCAAAAAACAGCTTTACGCCTCGTATTGCACTTGCTTAACCGGGATAAGGATGATGTGGAAAAATTTAGCGCTGCTATAAGTAAGCTCCGTAACGAGATTCAATTTTGTAAGGTTTGCCATAATATATCCGATCAGCCGGTTTGCGAAATATGCGCCGCTCCCAAACGCGACCGCAGCATGATCTGTGTGGTTGAGGATACCCGCGATGTAATGGCCATTGAAAACACCAGCCAGTATAATGGCGTGTACCATGTATTAGGCGGGTTAATTTCGCCGATGGATGGTATTGGCCCTACCGACCTCGAAGTAGATACGCTTGTTGAGCGGCTGAATAACGATGAAGTAAAAGAGGTTATTTTCGCGTTAAGCGCTACCATGGAAGGGGATACTACCCTGTTTTATTTACATAAACGTTTAAAACATTTTAATATCAGTATCTCAACAATTGCCCGTGGCATAGCATTTGGAGGAGAATTGGAGTACGTAGACGAGATCACTTTAGGTCGCTCTATCGCTACACGTGTTCCGTATGAAAATTCTTTATCCAGGTAAGTATGAAACTATCGGTTATTATTGTTAATCACAATCGTTGTGATTTAATAAAACTCGCCCTAAACTCTTTAATTAAGGCCGGTAATGCTATTGATTATGAGTTGATTATAGTTGACAATGCGTCAACAGATAATTCAGTTGAAATGCTTTCAACGGAATACCCCGAAATCCGCTTAGTTGCAAATTCAATTAACGAAGGTGTTGCCCGGGCAAGTAACCAGGCTATCGAAGCGTCCAAAGGAGAGTATATTTTATTGGTCAGTGCGGATACTATTTGCGGCAATGAGACATTGGGTAAAGTTATTGATTTTATGGATGATCATCGTGATGCAAGTGGTTTGAGTGTACGTATGCTGGGCCCGCAAGGCAGTTTTTTGCCCGAATCAAACCGGGGATTAACCAAACAATGGGTAGCGTTTGTTAAAATGATAGGTTTTGGTAAAAATCTTCCAAAATCACGCTTAACCAACCGTAATCATAAAGCCTGGGTTGAGGAGTTTCAAACATCAGAAATTGACATATTGAATGATGGTTTTATGCTGGTGCGGAAATCTGTTTTAAATGAAACCGGCTTATTCGACGAACGTTTTTTCATGTACGGCCATAATATCGACCTTTCATATCGCATGAGATTGGCCGGGTTTAAAAATTATTACTTCCCCAAAACCTATATTATCAACTTTAAAAGCAATAGCCTGCAAAAATTTAGCTGGCAATACCTAAAGAATTTTTATGGAGCTATGCTTATATTCGCTGCCAAGTACCTGTTTAAATTGCCCGAAGTAAGAATGGGAAGTATACAGTTGTACCCGGCAAATTATGAAGTTGAACGATAAAACTGTAATTATAACCGGCGGCTCATCAGGCATCGGTAAATCATTAGCGGCAGAATTTGCCCGCCGGGGCGCTAACCTGGTTTTAGGTGCACGGCAATACGTTACTTTATGCGAAATAGCGCAATCACTTAGTCAGCAATACAACATTAAAGCAATAGCTGTTGAATGCGATGTAACCAAAGCAGAAGATTGCGAAAATTTAATAAAACAAGCCACCCTAACATTTGGTAAAATTGATATATTAATAAATAACGCGGGTATATCCATGCGGGCTCTGTTTAAAGATACCGATGTAAAGGTTTTAAAAACAGTGATGGAGGTAAACTTTTGGGGTACGGTATACTGCACTAAATACGCCTTGCCCGAGATACTGAAAACAAAAGGCTCCATAGTTGGCATATCATCCATAGCCGGCTATAAAGGCTTGCCCGGGCGGACCGGTTATTCGGCCTCCAAATTTGCCATGAACGGTTTCCTTGATGCTTTACGGGTAGAGAATTTAAAAACAGGTGTACATGTTATGACTGCCTGTCCGGGTTTTACAGCGTCAAACATCCGTAATACGGCTTTAAATAAGGATGGTGGTCAACAAGGAGAAAGCACCTTGGAAGAACAAAAAATGATGACGTCAGATGAGGTGGCCAAGATCATTGCCGACGGCGTGGAAAATCGCGAACGCATGCTCATCATGACCGGGCAGGGAAAGCTTACCGTATTTTTAAGCAAGTTTTTACCGGGCTGGCTTGATAAACTGGTTTATAATGTGTTTGCTAAAGAGAAGGATTCGTTGTTGAAATAAACAGATCATGGTTAATAGTTGATAGTTCATGGAAATTATTCCTAATAAAAACAAACAAGCCATGAACTATGAACCATCAACTATTAACAACCTCATGGTCATCAATCTTACTCAAATTTAAAACGAAGCGTCCCTCTTCATCTCTGTCGAAAGCAGGTTTAAATTTCGCCCCCCATACTATTTCGTTATATTGGTAAGAGGTGCGTGAATGCACCGTTTGTGAAAAAGTATCGTCAAATGCTTTCAATAATACAGCAAAGCCGGCTTCTGTGCTTGCCATTTCTTCGGGTGTTATATCTTTTAACGGGCTATCATCGTCAAGCGGATGTACAACAGTCCAGCTTAGTGTGAGTATGCTTACCCGCTTTCTTTCCAGTTCGAGCGATATAAACCTTCTTATCTTTTTTCCGTCAACATCCTCATTATACGAGAATATTACTTCCATTTGCAGGTCAATAAGCGTGTTTCTGCGCACGTTGGCCAGCCGGAACATAATGCCCCTGCTATTTTCCCTGTAAGGGGCAACAATAAGGTGTTTACTGTATTTAATTTTTGCCGATGGCCTTGAAAAACGTCCATATAGCAAGCCCGTAGCTAAAGCGAAGGCCAAAAGGCCCGTCATCGACTCTAACGCCGCCACGCTATTAGCCAGCATTCCTTTGGGGCTGATATGGCCGTAACCCACCGTTGATATGGTTTGAGCCGAAAAAAAGAAAGCATCCATAAAATGATGGAAAAAATCAGCACCCGTGGTAGCGCCATACATCGAATCGTTTCCGATAAATACATAAATAAAAGCAAAAATTATATTAGCGGTTAAGTAACAGGTAAACACCAGCAGCCAGAATTTGCTCCAACCCATTGTAATTAGTGTGTGATAACTGTTTGAAGTGTTAAAAAAAGACAGCCCTTTGCGCTTTACATTTACAGATCCGTCCTGGTTTATTAAACGCTGGCTTTTAATAACCGGCTGTGTACCGAACCCCAGGTCATCTTCGGGATTAAATTTTCGTTTATGTATGGCCATGGGGGGTTATTGAGTTATTGAATTATTGAGTTATTGAGTTATTGAGTTATTGAGTTATTGAGTTATTGAGTTATTGAGTTATTGAGTTATTGAGTTATTGAGTTATTGAGTATATAGTTGATCAAGTTAATTATTAAGTTTATAAGTCGTACTGGGCCAAGTAACTAATAACTTAATAACCCAATAACTAATCCAACATCACCGTAAATTTATCATTATACTTGCTTTTAGAAAAAACTATTTCCATATTTGTGCATAAATGATAATTAAAAGTTTAAACAATAATTGGTGGTGGCTTAACGGGAAATCGTAAGGCAAACCTATGTTATTTAAATTATAGTTAAAGGGTTGCCGTTGGGTAGCCTTTTTTTGTTTAAACGTTTAATGATCTTTTTAACTGAACCCCTATATGAAACCTATTTTAAACCATCTTTTTGAAAATAAAACACTTACCCGCGAACAGGCGCGTGATATTTTAACATTGATATCGCAGGGGTTATATAATAACTCACAAATGGCCGCGTTTATGACGGCTTATTGTATGCGCAATATTACCGTTAACGAATTAGAGGGTTTCAGGGATGCCATGCTGGAGCTTTGCCTTGCTATTGACCTGGAGTCGGGCGACCTTATCGATCTTTGCGGAACCGGTGGTGATGGAAAGGACACGTTTAATATATCTACCCTTGCTTCGTTCGTGGTTGCGGGTGCAGGCTATAAAGTAGCCAAACATGGCAATTATGGGGTTTCTTCCGGCTGCGGCTCCTCGAATGTGATGGAATACCTGGGCTACCAATTCACCAATAATGCCGATGCACTCAGGCGCAGCATTGATACTGCTAATATTTGTTTTTTGCACGCTCCTTTATTTCACCCGGCAATGAAAACGGTGGCGCCTATACGAAAAGAACTGGGTGTTAAAACATTTTTTAATATGCTCGGCCCAATGGTTAACCCGGCTATGCCAAAAAATCAACTGGTGGGGGTGTATAATTTAGAACTGGCGCGGATGTATGCTTATCTTTATCAGCGGTCTGACAGAAAATATACCATATTGAACGCGCTTGACGGTTATGATGAAATTTCGTTAACCTGCGATTTTAAAACTTTTTCGGTTGATGGAGAAAAGATAAATACCTTAAAAAGCATTGGATTTGAAAGGATCGATCCCTCGGCAATTACAGGCGGAAACACCGTTAGCGAATCGGCAGCTATTTTTATGCAGGTGTTAATGGGAGATTGCACTACCGCGCAAAGCAATGTGGTTTTAGCGAACGCGGCATTGGCCATTAAAACAATAAATCCGCAAAACAGCTTTGGCGATTGTTTTTATGAAGCAGAAAACTCCTTGTTAAGTAAAAAGGCATTAGCAAGTTTTAAAAACCTGTTGGATAACTAAAATGAAAATAAAGGTTTGCGGATTAATAGATCCTGAAAATATTAAAGCAGTGGCAGGTTTGGGCCCCGATTACATGGGCTTTATCAGTTATGAACATTCGCCCAGGTTTATTGGCGATATGTCTGCCGAAGTATTAAATGATATCCCGGCACCTGTTTACAAAACCGCTGTTTTGGTTGATGAAATAAAGGAAAATATTAACACGCTTATTGATAATTATGGCTTTAATGCCATACAATTGCATGGTAAGGAAAGTCCTGAATTTGCCGACTCATTCAGAAATAAGGTTACTGTTATAAAAGCGTTTGGCTTGGATAATGATTTTGATTTCAACCAACTGAACGCTTATGCCGATAAAGTTGATTACATACTGTTTGATACAAAGACAGCTATACACGGCGGCTCGGGCCAAACATTTAACTGGAACATTTTAGATAAATATAAGTTAAACTTGCCGTTTTTTTTAAGTGGTGGGGTAAGTTTGGATAATTTAGAAGAAATAAAAAAAATTACACATCCCCAATTTTATGGCGTTGACCTAAACAGCCGTTTTGAAACAGCGCCGGGTATGAAAGATATAGAAAAATTAAAACAGGCATTTAACCTGTTAAAACAATATACCGCGCATGAAATACGGAGTTAACGATCAAGGATATTACGGCGATTTTGGAGGCGCGTATGTGCCGGAAATGCTGTACCCCAATGTGGAAGAATTGCGGCAAAAATATTTAAGTATTATAAATGATGCTGATTTTAAGGCTGAATTTGACCTGCTTTTAAAAGATTATGTGGGCAGGCCCTCTCCGCTGTATTATGCTAAAAGGTATTCAGAAAAATACGGGGCCAACATATTTTTAAAACGAGAGGACCTTAACCATACCGGATCGCATAAAATTAATAATGCTATCGGCCAGATATTGCTTGCCCAACGCCTGGGTAAAAAACGTATCATAGCCGAAACAGGCGCGGGTCAGCATGGCGTTGCAACGGCGACCGTTTGCGCGTTAAAAGGTATTGAATGCGTGGTTTATATGGGCGAGGTTGATATGGCGAGGCAGGCCCCTAACGTGTCGCGTATGAAGATGCTGGGCGCAAAGGTAGTTCCGGCAAGGTCGGGCAGTAAAACATTGAAGGACGCCACCAATGAGGCCCTGCGCGACTGGATAGCCAACCCGGTTGATACGCATTATATAATCGGATCAGTTGTTGGGCCATATCCTTACCCTGATATGGTGGCGCGGTTCCAGTCTATTATATCCCTCGAAGCTAAAAAGCAATTATTGGAACATACCGGTAAAGAGTTGCCCGAATATGTGATGGCCTGCGTTGGGGGCGGCAGCAACGCTATGGGTATGTTTTATCATTTTTTAGATGATGAAAGCGTTAAACTCATCGCGGTTGAGGCGGCCGGAAAAGGTGTAAACAGCGGTCATTCGGCAGCGACTACCTTTTTGGGCAGGGAAGGGGTTTTGCATGGTAGCCGTACCATACTCATGCAAACCGACGACGGGCAGGTGGTTGAGCCCTATTCTATATCAGCGGGATTAGATTATCCCGGTATAGGCCCGCAGCACGCGCACCTGTACAAAATAAACCGAGCTCAATATGCGAGTGTTACCGATGATGAAGCCCTGCAGGCAGGCTTATTATGCTGCCAGTTGGAAGGCATCATCCCGGCTATTGAATCGGCGCACGCGCTGGCGCAGTTAGAGAAAATGAAATTTAAGAAAGATGATAACGTGATTATCTGTCTTTCGGGTAGGGGCGATAAAGACCTGGATACATATATAAAATACTTTGGCTTTTAAATAGTTCATGGATCATGGTTGATAGTTCATAGTAACAATCACCATGAACTATGAACCATCAACTAAAAACTGCAAATGAACCGTCTGAATAAGCTTTTTGCTACTAAGAATAACAATCTATTATCCATTTACTACACAGCCGGTTATCCGGAACTGGATACTACAGTTGATATTGCCCTAGCGCTGGAAAAAGCCGGAGCCGATTTTTTGGAGATAGGCTTTCCTTATTCTGATCCTGTAGCCGACGGGCCAACCATTCAGCATAGCTCGCAACAAGCGCTGGATAACGGGATGACCCTTAATTTACTGTTTGAGCAATTAAAAGACCTGCGTAAACGGGTAACCATCCCTATATTGTTAATGGGTTATGTTAACCCTATAGTACAATTTGGTGTGGAGCGATTCTGCAAAAAAGCAGCCGAAGCAGGTATAGACGGCGTTATTGTACCCGATTTGCCTATGTACGAGTATGAAACCCTGTACGCCGGTTTTTTTAAGGATAATAACCTGAGCAATATTTTTTTAGTAACCCCGCAAACATCGGCTGATCGCATCCGCAAAATTGATGAGTTAAGCAATAGTTTTATCTACCTGCTTTCATCTTCATCTATAACCGGGGGAAATTTAGATGTATCAGACAGTATTGAGGATTATTACAAGCGTATTAAAGCCATGCAATTGAAGAACCCGACCATTATCGGGTTTGGCATAGCTGATAACGCTACATTTAAAAAAGCCTGCGAATATGCCAACGGCGCAATAGTAGGCAGTAAATTTGTGAAACTTTTGGAACAGGAAAATTATTTAAATAAGATACCGGCGTTTATTAGTTCAATTAAGCCGTCATTATAAATACAACTCTAATTCCCCTTTACCTTCTCGTATAATATCAAAGTTGCCCGATGTGCAGTCAACCACAGTGGACGCAATATTATCACCATAGCCGCCATCTATCACCATATCAACCAGGTCCTGGTATTTTTCATGGATCAGTTCAGGATCGGTAGAGTACTCAATGATCTCGTCATCATCTTTAATAGAGGTTGAAAGAATAGGATTCCCCAGCTCTTTCACTATACAGCGCGCTATATCATTATCAGGAACCCTTATGCCTACTGTTTTTTTATTGGAGCTTAATAGTTTGGGTACATTGTGGTTGGCATTAAAAATAAAGGTAAATGGCCCGGGTAAGGCCTTTTTTAACACCCTGAACGTGGTATTGTCTATAGGCTTAATATAATCTGATATATGGCTCAGATCATAGCATATAAACGAGAAGTTGGCCTTATCGGGCAGTATGTTCCTTATCCTGCAAATAGCTTCAATAGCCTTGTGATTCGTAATGTCACATCCCAAACCATAAACCGTATCAGTAGGATAGATGATTAGCCCCCCTTTGCGTAATACATCAACTATCTGTTCAATAGATTTTGGATTTGGATTTTCGGGATATATCTTGATTAGCATGTCTTAATTTCAGATTTCATCCCATTACTACCGGACGTTTCGCATTTTAGCTTTACAATATTTATGCCTTATTACTAATTTAATATGGACAGTGATTTTCGTAATATTCTTTGGGTGATATTATTTGAGTTTTTTTGTAATTTGTAATTTTAAAATCGTTTGTATTGCCTGTTATCAGAAAATTAGCCTCGCATTCTTCTGCAAGTTCTAAAAGCCGGTTATCTGCTGAATCATCAATTATATTAAGAATTGTAGTGGGTTTGAATAGTATCGCCTTTTTTTCAATATCAACAAGTAATGCTTCAGCTTTGATAAGAAAATCGGGATATTTTGAAAACTTTTTACGATTTAATACTTCATAATATTCAAACATTAGTATATCTGAAATACAAAGCTCAATTTGATTACTATTAAAAACCTCGTAGATAATTAGGTAAGGATAGTTTTTTTGAATTAAGCCTGAGACTAAGACATTAGTATCGAGTATTATTTTTTGCATTTTTTCTTACAGCTTTTACTTCTTTGCTAATATCGTCCATTGTCAATTTCGACAATCCATATTTTTCTGCAAGTTCAATGCACCTGTTAAGGTTTTGACGCGATAACTCATTACTAATCAGGTCAACGAAATCTGTAAAAGTAAGCCGATCGTTCTGTAAACCAAATTTTTTATACTCAATATCTGATATAGAAATGTTTAATGTTTTCATTGCCAATTAATGTTACATCAAAATTAACATATTTACTTTGAATTGTGAAGTTAAAATCCTTATATACCATAAATGCAATCCAATATCGGATTGCATTTATAATATACCAGTAAATCATATAATTTCGAAATTGAACATCCGATCCCGATTGCTATCGGGACGAAATCAATTACGCTTGTTTTGCAAATTGAGCGTTTATAGTGATCTTAATATCTTCACCAACTACAATTGCGCCTGCTTCGGTAACGCCATCCCAGGTTAAGCCAAAGTCTTTACGGTTTATTTTACCGCTAACTTCAAAACCGGCTTTTATGTTTCCGTAAAAATCAGCTGCCGAGCCGCCGTATTCAACATCAAGCGTAACCGGTTTGGTTACATCTTTAATGGTAAGGTCGCCGGCTAATTTATAATTATCATCATCAGTTTTTGTAAATGAAGAGGATTTGAATTTAATATGCGGATATTTTGCCGCGTCAAAAAACTCAGCTGATTTTAAATGCTCATCGCGCTGGGTTTGATTAGTGTCGATGCTGTTAATATCTAATGTAAATTCAATTGCTGCGCCTTCAAAGTCGTCATTGTCATTTGTTAATGATCCTTCAAAACTTTTAAAAAAGCCGCTTACAGTTGATATAACCAGGTGTTTTACCTTAAACTGTACTTCTGAGTGCATTGGGTCAAGTACCCATTTTGTTGCTGTTGCCATGATTTGATTGTTTTATTTAGAACAAATGTAATACAAATAGATGTTTAAACATCTATTCAACGCTAAAATTTACATTACAACAACATTGCTGCAAAGGCATAACCCGACAACAGTGGTTTTGTTCTGTTCATGTTTGAAATACATGGGTTAGTTAATAAAATAGAAGGGGGTTACTCGCTTAATATTTTAACTTCAGTTCGCCGGTTTAATTGGTGCTCCGCTTCGGTACAGTGTACGCCCTTAACGCATTGATTAAGCAAACGGGTCTCGCCATAGCCTTTGGGCACCAACCTGCCTGCCGAAATACCTTGCTTTACTAAATAAGCGACTGCCGATGCTGCCCTGCGGTTTGATAGGGCCATGTTATAAGCAGCAGGCGCCCTCGAATCGGTATGAGAGGATAGTTCCAAACGTATAGTAGGGTGATCTTTTAATATTGCTGCCAGCTTATCCAGTTCAACCGCAGCATCCGGGCGTATGTCTGATTTGTTAAGATCATAGTAAATATTCTTTAAAACTAAACTTTCACCCTTTTTTAAATTCAATATTGGGTTTTTTATTACCGGTTGTTGTATGGGTTGTATTGGTTGCACAACTATTTTCGGTGCTGCTACAATCACGACAGGAGGTTTGTAACTAAAACTATAAATATCATCGCTTCCCTGCCCGCTTTCACGGTTCGAGGAAAAGAACCCGCTTAAGTTATCCTGTTTCACGTAATAAAAATCATCACTGGTGCTGTTTATAGGATATTTTAAATTTTCGGGTTTGTCCCAGTTGTCTTTGGCGCCTTTGGCCCTGAAAATATCAAGGCCGCCCATTCCGGGCAAACCATTTGATGAAAAATATAAAGCGCCATCACTATTGATGACAGGGAAAGACTCATCTTGTTTGGTGTTAATGATTTTACCGCAATTAACCGGTTTGTCCCAACTACCATTGCTTTGTTTAACGCAGTACCATATATCAGTTTTTCCTTCGCCCCCCGGCATATCCGATGTAAAATAGATCACATCCCCGGCTTTTGACAGCGTTGCATTACCAACCGAATACTTATTTATATTATTATACGGAAAGCCCACAAAATTACCCCATTGCCCATTAGTTTTTGTTGCCATTATCAATTGCAGGCGGCGGGTATATAAAATTTGTGTGCTGCCTTTCTCCTTTTTGTCAGTGGGCAACGAGTGCTTAGGAACGGTGGTGGTAATAGTAATATAGGCCGTATCCTGGGCGGTGTTAACAACCATTGGCCCGATGTTGTATTGGCCATCAAAAAATGCCTTATTTTTTGTATTCAACAGAAATGGAATAATTGTATCGCCATCCGATTGGTATAATTTGAAATAGCCGTTACCGTTACGCTCATAAACTGCAGTTTTCTTGTCGGTTACTTTACGGTCGGATGTAAAAATAAACCCTGTTTTTCCAAAATAGTTCAGGCCCCAGTCGGAGTATTTGGAATTAAACCGCTGTTCGTTTTTTATGGTATAATGGCTGGTTAATTTTACCCATGCAGCAGCCGAATCACATGCCGCTAATTTAAATTGAAGCTGATCGGCGTTTTCTGCTTTATCATAATATTCCTTATACTGTTCCTTAGCTTCTTTAAATTTTTTGTTACGTAATAAAATCTCGGCATAATAATAATAATCTATAATTGCCGCGTCAGGATAGGCTGTTGCTTTTTGGTACCATGTTTCAGCGTTGTCATAATCTTCCATCAGGCGGTAACAATCTGCAATGCGCTCAACAGCATGTATTTTGGGGTTATTTTGGGCGGCCAGTTCTAAATAAATAACTACCGCCTTAGCGTACTCGTACCGTTCAAAAAAATTATCGGCAATATTTTTTTTAGTGGGCTGTTCCTGCGCGTTGGCCAGTGCTATAACATTAATTATTAATAGAATAAGTACAGCTATTTTTTTCATATTATTTTAAAAATAACGTGGGCTTAATATTCTTCCATTTCTTCTTCCGAAGCCAATGCTAATAGAAACTTCATGCGACCCGTTCTGAAAACCCGGCAACTGGCTTGTTACAATATCATAAGCATATCCTACACGTATCCGCGAGTTTACACTGATGTCTATCATTCCGGTAAACGCGTCGTTTTTATTTAAGTCACTTTGCAGGTTGGGTTTGTTCCATAACGTTACGCTTGAACTATACGCTGCGCCCAGCCATAATACCTTACCAATTAAAAAAAAGCTGGACACATCCATGTTGGTAGGCCCCTTAAAATCTTCTTTAAACATTACCGCAGGTTTCCAGCTTATGGCCGGCGATATGGGAACCATGAAACCTGTGGTTACATATAAAGTCCTTACCTGCGGTACAATTGCCGAATTAGGGTTTAAATTAGTTTGAGGGAGAAGATTAAGTACCGAGGCTCCCATATAAAAAAAAGGTGAATAATAATAAGCTCCTGCCCTAAAATCGGGTGTAAAATTACTTTGTGCGCCCGACTGTATACTGCCGTCGGTAATATCGGCCGCGTTAAAAAGTGAACCATTAATGGTGTACTCTATGCCCCCGGCGGCAATACCAAAACATAAACGTTTGGTGTCGGCCGCGTCCAAACGTATCCGGTAAGCATAATTAATATAGGCCGCCGAATTATTTTCAGGTCCCAGGCGGTCATTGGTAACTAAAAAGCCAATACCAACATTTTTTTTATAGCCGTCTGTTACGCCATCAACAGATAAGGTACTGGTTTTGGGCGCACCGTCAACACCTGTCCATTGAAGGCGGCCGCTTAAATTTAACGTCCAATCCTCTTTATACCCGGCGTATGCGGGGTTAACTGACATCCCGTTAAACATATACTCGCTAAATTGCATGGTTTGCTGGGCATAGCCTTTGGTAAAACCAAAAACCATAATAACAGGCAGGATATATTTTATCAAAAACTTCATCTTATCGCTTTAAATAGATCCAGCCCTTAAATGTGATAATTTTGCCCTTTTTATCCTTCCTGTTCAGTATGTAATAATAAGTGCCCCCTGCCAGGCCGCTGCCGTTCCATGAATTGGCATAACTTTCTGAACGGTAAACTTCATTGCCCCAGCGGTTAAATATCAGCAATTCACTGCTCGGGTAAAATAATAATCCCGGAACTTCGAAAGTGTCATTTTTCCCATCACCGTTTGGTGTAATAATATTAGGAATACTTAAATCAGAAGGTGCAACCACAATAGCAACTGTATCCGCACAGCCATTCGCATTGGTGAACGAAAAATTGTATTGGCCTAAAGTTGTTAAACCGGTTATAGTAGTGGTGGCGGTTACAGGTGAATTGATATTAGCAATAGAAGGCGTATTGCCTATTTGCGCCCATGTTCCGCTCATATTGGCCATAAGTGTAGCTACTGTGTTTTGCATAACCAGGGTATCGGCCCCGGCATTTGGAGCCATCGTAAATATTGTGCTATTGGTTTTAATATTGTTGCAACCAGGCCCTGACGGTGCGGCGTTACATTCATCCAGCGGGTCGCTGGGAGGGGCACTATCGGGGTCAGTAGCATCAGGATCAGTAACATCCGCAGGACGTAAAATTCCTGCAGATATATCAATGGTGCCGCTTGAAGGTACACCGGTAACTGTCCCTGTTAAGGTAAAGGTACTTGCCGCGCCATTGGTCATATTAAGCGTGGCCTTGTATAGATTATTAGCTTTTGTTTCAGCCGTTACTGTAGCTGTAGCCGTGGTTTGCACATTTGTAACCGCAAGACCCGATATCTCATTCGGATAACTGAACGAAAATATGCTGCCGGTAACATCGCTGGGCCCGTTATTTCTTACAACTACGGTATAATTTACCTTTTGGCCCACGCAACCGGAATTTGACGCCACACTTACCACTTCCAGATCAGCCTCACGTATCTGGAAAGTAAGAGACGCGTTTATGGGGGGACTGATCACATACGCCCAGCTATCCAGGCTTGTATTGTTCCCGAAATCATTTTCATTAAAAGGATCGGTAGTCGGGCTTCCCCATTTATGGCCATTAACCAGGCTATTAATGCCGGTTAAGTTTTTTATTGGATTGGAAGGGGTTCCCACTACCGTAATAGGGCTGTCGTCCCAATACATGGTATAATCGGGTGAGTTAGTGCCGTTAACCCGGGTTAATAAAATGCCGTTAACATTACGTTCCACATCAAAAAACGGAAAGTGCACCTCCGCACTATACAATACTAAAGTAACATTTACCGCATAGCTGGTTGTACTTGCCGGTACTTTATTGCCTAATCCGTCTAAGCCATCCCAGCTTATCTGGTTGCCTCCTGTTTTAACCGATCCTGTTAATATACGGTCAATAGGGTCGTTAAAAACACCATTATTATTAACATCAATAGCTATAGTATAGCTTCCGTTTGCTGTTGCAGTAAAGCTTATGGAGCCGCCTAAAGGTGAGGTGCCTGCTTTTCCTATTGTACCCTCAGTTCCGATAAAGATCATCCCGTTCATACTGGGTACAAACGGTGGGTTCACCAGCCAGGTAGTACCGCCGCCCGGCACATTAGCGGTTGCCGGAAGATCAGCGGCGGGCGTATTAAAAAATATTTTATGAGTGATATCTGATTGCGTATCGGGCAGCCTGGGATCCTGCACATTTGGGTTACTGGTACTGTTAACGCTCTGGTAACTGGCAGCTGCGCCGGCCCTGAAACCTTTATTATTAACAAAAAATGTAAAACCATTGCCAGCCTGCCCGTTGTTATCAAGTATATATTGGTAACCGTCCTTGGTTAGTATATGCATAATTCCATTAAAGCCCGCATTAAAAGCGCTTATTATACCTGAGAAAACATTGGTATACACCCTTCCGGTTAAAAAAAACGAATTACTCACATCTCTTACCGATACATCAAATGCCGCAATATATTGGCCTACAGGCTGTATCCAGCTGCTATTAGCAGCGGTAGGGGAAGGGGTCGATTCCTGGTCAATTCCATTGCTTGGTGAAATAAAATCAATTTCCCAAACGCCCTGCTGGTTGGCCGAAGCTGTACGTGTATAAGGGGTATATCCACCTGCATTAGGTTGCGGACCCGCAAGTTCCTGGCTGCGGTTAGCGATAAGCCCCACGGTTGCAGATGTACCGCTGGTATAAGTACTGCCATCAGGGGCCCTTAAATTAATAGTTCCTGCGCCCATGCCCTGGGCGCTTGAACCCACATAAATGGTTTCGCCTGCCTTTACATAAACCTTCATGGTACCAAGTGTTGGGAACGGGAACGAAAGGTTACTTGTAGTGCTTGATAAAAGAAAGGCCCTGTTGCCGCCGT
This sequence comes from Bacteroidota bacterium, assembly GCA_013288485.1. Taxonomy (GTDB): domain Bacteria; phylum Bacteroidota; class Bacteroidia; order Sphingobacteriales; family Sphingobacteriaceae; genus Mucilaginibacter. The sequence continues at coordinate 19,518 of JABDBW010000003.1, read as the reverse complement.
TTGACGATAACTCTTTACTTCCTTCGGCAAAAATGGTTATTGGAACGCTTAATAAAAATAATACGGTGTAGTAGTTCAACAGCCATTTAACGTATTTACCCCGAAATAGAAGTTGTAGCATAGGTTTAACGGCTTGCAATTAATGTTTGAATATAATTAAAAAACACAGAAGGTTAATTTACACTTGCCTGTATTTATTAAATTATCTTCAATTATAATTAATTACCTGTTAATATTTATAATATGGTTTTACAATATTGTCTAATCAATTAAGTCTCAATTATGTTAAAATCATGAATTCAACATAATTTATACATAGAAGAAAGGTTGCCGACACGCCAGCTATTAGCTTTGATATTTTCCTTATACGAAACCGAAACAGATAAGGTTGAATATATTGATAACAACGTTAGCATATTATTTCTAAGTTTGTTTGCTGCATTCTGCAAATCAGAACATAATACCTATAATTAAAATGAAAAAACATATTTATCGCTTATCCAATTCGCTTTTATTCCTGTTCATCATATCAAATGTTCAGGCGCAATCTGAATTTAAACTTACAGAAAAGTTTGACACGCAAACTTCGAAATATGATAAAGTGGGGCGGGGGATAAGTAAGATTGAAAACTCGGTTTTAACCACAAAGGATGCCTACCTGTGTTTTGGTGAAAATAACTGGGCCGACTACGAAGTGAAATTCAGGGCCAGGGTACCTGATGCAGCAAACCAGGTGCAGATATGTGCGGGATTTCGGGCCGCCAACCGTGACGACCGTTACCTGTTAATGCTAAAGGGGGGGATGCAAAAATTTTTATACCTGGCAAGACTTGGTTATATGGGCGGAGATGATTTTCTGGCTTTGCGGGAGTTGGATTTTCAGCCGACTCCCGGCAAATGGTATAATTTCAGGATACAGCTTGCCGGTAGCCGGATACGTGTTTTTATGAATAATGAAAGCCTGCCCCGTATTGATGTTGTTGATAAATCATCAAACCTGGCACCTGCCGGCAAAGTTACATTAGGCGGCAGCTGGATAACCAATGAGTTTGGTAACATGTCAATACAATCGCTCAATAAAAATGAAATATTATCCTTACCCGTAAAGGAATATGCCGTACCCCCGTTGGATAAAGAGACCTTGCGTAAACAGCAACGGGCAACCTATAAACCCATAACTATCCCAACTGTTAATAGTAAGCGCACAACAATATCGTTGGATGGCAAATGGCTTTTTTCGCCCGACTATGAAACAGAAGATGATGCGCAGGCCGTATCACCCGGCCATGCCGACAATAACTGGCACGTAATGCATGTGCCTGATTTTTGGAACCCGATAAGGGTTTGGCTGCATGGCGAACGATATAATTCGGGCAGCAAGGGTGTGGCAGACAACTATTATCAAAAGGAAACAGATCGCTGCGAAGCCTATACTTTTGATTATAAAAAAACAAATTCGGGCTGGTACCGGCAATGGGTACAATTACCCGAAAATATAAAAGGTAAACACCTGCAATTAACTTTTGATGCCATATCAAAAGTAGCCGAAGTGTGGGTAAATGGCATAAAAGCGGGTACACATATAGGCATGTTCGGTGATATTAAGCTGGATGTTACCGGGCTGTTAAAGCCGGGCAAGAACCTTGTCGCTGTAAAAGTTGGCAAAAACTATATTAAAAATATAAAGGATGCCAATAAAATAGTTGACGTTGCTGTGAGTGTAGAAGTAACAGAAAAAATGCTGAAAGACCTGGCCCACGGTATGTTTGGTGACGACCCGGGAGGAATATGGCAGCCGGTATCATTAATAATTACCGATCCGGTTAGAATTGAGGATGTGTTTATTAAACCTAACCTTAACGGCGCTGATATTGATGTTACCATAAAAAATTACAACAAAACAAGGCAGGCATTTTCACTTTCAACTGCTATCAACGGCGCTAAATTAAAAGAGGCTTTATATAAAGACATATCATTTAAACAATTAGAACTGCAGCCGGGCGAAGAAAAAACATTTACTTATACCATAACCGGGTTAAAGCCAAAACTATGGTCGCCCGAGCACCCCAATTTATATAATTTCAAATTTTCTCTGCTTGCAAAAGATAGTAAAGCGATAGATAAAAAAAATATACGTTCGGGCTTCCGAACCTTTAAAGCAATTGGCGATTACTTTTATTTAAATGGTAAAAAATACTGGTTGCGGGGCGCTAATCAAACCGCCATGCCGCTGGCGCCCAATGATTCGGCGCTCGCTGATAAATTTTGCAAGCTGATGAAAGCCGGTAATGTTATGGTGACACGAAGCCATACTGTACCTTATAATGAGACCTGGTTAAATGCTTCGGACGAGAATGGCATTGGCGTAAGCTATGAGGGTACCTGGACCTGGCTGTTTTTGCAAAGCAGTATGCCCGATCAAAAGCTTGTCGATCTCTGGAAAGATGAATTTTTTGGCCTGCTGAAAAAGTACCGAAATCACCCGTCGTTACTACTGTGGACGGTAAATAACGAAATGAAATTTTATGATAATGATCCGGATATAGCGCGTGCAAAAGTAAAAATGAAGATCATATCAGACGTAGTAAAACAAATGCGGGTTATTGATCCTACACGATCTATCGTTTTCGACTCTAACTACAGGCGTAATACTAAAAGATTCGGTGCAGATTTTTATACCGACATTGATGATGGTGATATTGATGATATACACTCTTACATCAACTGGTATGATAATTCATTGTTCGAATATTTTAACGGCGAATGGCAAAAAAGGTTCAAAAATCCGGGGCGACCATTAATAAGCCAGGAACTTTCAACAGGTTATACAGACGAAACCGGGCACCCTACCCGTTTTTATAATTATGTTCATCAAACCTCTTCAGCGTTGGTTGGTAAATATGGTTATGAATATAATGATCCTTATTATTTTTCAAAGATAGAAGCCTTTAATACTAAAGAGCTTGCCGAAGCGCTTCGCAGAAGTAATGACAAAGCTGCCGGAGAACTTCATTTTTCATTGGTAACCTGGTTCACTAATTCTTATCTCACCAATAAAATAAAGTCATTTCCGGTATATTATGCGATGAAAAATGCTTTGCAACCGGTGCTGATCTCAGCTGAATTATGGGGAAGGCATTTTTATGCGGGCGCTCCGCTATCAACCCGTATATGTATTATAAATGATAAAGAGGATGGTTCAGTTTTGCAGGCTTCCACTTTACAATGGCAATTGGTAAATAATACCGGTAATAAAATAACCCAGGGTAGTTTAGCTATACCGGCTGTTGAACATTATACCCGGTACTGGGTTGATCCTCAAATTATAGTCCCACAAAATTTACCCACCTCAAGAATAGAAGGCAAATTGATATTAAAATTAGTTGAAAATGGCAAAACAGTTTCAGAAAATAGTTATGATGTTTTGTTGGTGAAGAAAGACTTTGAAAATGCCAATAAATTATCCGGAAAAAAGATTGCAGTACTTGACCTTAATAAAATGGTTTCCCCATCACTTGATTTCCTGGGTATCAAATACACATCTTCGGCGTCATTGGCTGATCTGCTTAAACAAAAAGCTGATGTATATATTTTGTCGGGTTTAGATTCTGTAAACACGAATGCCACAGAAACCAGGCAGATCAGGGAATTAATAGGGCGGGGGGCAAAGATATTATTAACCCGGTGTGGCAACTACGCGCACCAGCTTTACCCTGAATATGTACGCGGAATTATAAAAAGCGCCGGCGAGGTTATGAGTATGGATATTCCCGAATCAGCAATATTTAACGGTATAGAACCTTTAGATACCCGTTTATTTACCAATAATAAAAGGGAGATGCCTTCAGTAATTGCTGACGCTTTCCGTATTACCCGCGATCCCAAAGTTGAGGCACCGGCATCGTTCACTAAGGTACATGGCTATTTGCAGGGGCAAATTGAGGAAAGAATGGCTCATTTAGACGGCATAAGGGGATACCCGATAATAAAAATAAAAGATAACGGGACGATCATATTATCGGAAGTATTAACAGAAAAAAGCCGAACTGACCCCATTGCTGCAAAGCTATTGGTCAATATGTTGATTGATCTGACCCGGTAAGCTAAAAAAGGTCGGCTTATAAAACAATAGGCCGACCTTTTTATAGGTGCTATTTCCAATAACCTCTATGCCATGCATAGCCGCGAGAGCCCTGCTGCCAGCTGCCCCTGATCCATACGCGGCCGGGGTGCGGTTTTTCCCAGTGGCCGCCTATATAGGCATACCTTCCGTTTTGCCAGTCCCATTCGCCGTCAATCCAAACTGCTCCGTAATAAGGAGATGCGGGCCTTACATAATAAGGTTCAGCCGGTCGGGCGGAGACATAATAATAACCCCCATAACACGAGGAAAATAAAGTGATGGCTAAGGTTAATAATATTCCAATTTTTGCTATTCTTTTCATGGGTCAATGTTTTATTTATTGACAAATAATAACAAAGAAAGTTTAAAACTAAGTCCTTTTAAATCTATCAGCCACTACCAATTCTTTGTTTCCGACTGTGTATGTATAAAACCCACTCCCTGATTTTATACCCAGGTTTCCTGCCGAAACCAAATCAACAAGCAACGGACAAGGGGTATATTTTTTATTATTAAAACCGGTATATAATACATTTATTATGGCCAGGCATACATCAAGGCCTATAAAATCGGCCAGTTGCAAAGGGCCCATCGGGTGCGACATACCTAATTTCATTACCGTATCTATTTCTTCAACACCCGCAATACCTTCATACAGGGTATATATGGCTTCATTTATCATCGGCATTAAAATACGGTTAGCCACAAAGCCGGGTGCGTCATTTACTTCTACCGGGATTTTATCCAGTTGTTTCGACAGCTTCATTATAGTGCGGGTAACTTCATCACTTGTATATTTTCCTCTTATTACCTCAACCAGTTTCATTAATGGTACCGGGTTCATAAAATGCATACCAATTACCTTACCGGGGTTTTTTGTTACCGATGCTATTTTTGTAATGGATATAGAAGAGGTGTTGGAAGCCAGTATGGTATTTTCGGAGCAAATTTCGCTTAGCTGTTTAAATAAATTTAATTTAATACCCATGTCTTCAGTAGCAGCTTCAACAACAAGGCCGGCATTTGCAGCGCCCATTTTTATATCAGTAAAAGTCTTGATGTTAGCTAAAGTATCCAGCTTTGCCTGCTCATCAATCAGGCCCTTGTTTACCTGTTTGTCCAGGTTACCGTTTATAGTTTGCATGGCACGTTGCAAGGCACCGGTACTTACATCAACCAACGATACTTCAAAACCATGCTGTGCAAAAGTATGCGCGATGCCGTTGCCCATTGTTCCTGAACCTATTACCGTAATATTCTTCATACAAACTAACTTTTATGTACTAAAGTATTCATTTTTTCGTTAACTATATTTTAAGTTAATAATTAAATGACGTATATTTACAAGTCTCAACTTATAACCTTTACATACTAATAATAATCTACGCATCAAAAATAATCTTATGAAATTCAATTTAAAAACAATTATCGCGGTAGTGGCATTTAGTGTCTCAGCTACTATAGTAAAATCACAAACGATCAGCCCAACAAATGGAGGTCTAAATTCAGGGAGCGGAGTTATGTCCTTACAAGGGGGCACGACTGTAGGATTTTCGGAATATACCGGCTTGGTGGGCAACCCTTTTTTTAACCCAGATTGGGTAAAGGGAGATGTTACATTTGCAGATGGCAATGTTGTAAAAGACAAATTAATAAAATATGATGAATTTAAAGATAAATTATTTACCCAAATAGCGGGGAATACGAAATCCGGTGAATTTGATCAGCCTGCAACAGCATTTACAATTATTACACCTGAGGGTACATTGGCGAGTTTTAGTATTTTCCCGGGCAATGGCAAAACTTCGGACAATGCTTTTTTCCAGGTATTAAGCGACGGGAAAGTTAAATTACTCAGAAAAAATGCAAAGACCATAACAGAATACAAAGCCAATATGGGCAGCGCCATTACTACCCGTGAAGTAGTTGATAATATTGATTACTACCTTTTAATTGATGGCAAAGCTGTTCGTATTAAAAAAGATAAAAAAGCGGTAGAGGCTGCGTTAGGAAACAAGCAAGCTGAATTGGAGAGTTATATAAAGGCAAATAACCTTAATTTAAAAAACGATGCCGACCTGGCTAAACTGATCACTCAATACAACACTTTATAGTTCTATTTCCAGCCGGGCTATATTTTCTTTATTTAGGATATCAATTACAGGAATTGATATTACTGTACCTGCTTTAAAATAATTAACGATCAGTTGTTCGGAATACTCATCGCTGTTGCCATTAAAAATAAGGGCTTTAACAGGTATATCCCTGCTATATAATGCTGCCAACGAAAGGAGTGTATGATTTATACTGCCTAAATAATGCTTTACCACCAAAACCACCTCAGCGTTTAACTGCTGTATAAGGTCTATCATTAAAAAATTATTGTTTAAAGGCACCATCAGCCCGCCTGCCCCTTCAATAATTAATTGATTATCTGTAACAGGAAGCATGATATTTTTTTCATCTATCGTAATACCATCCATATCGGCTGCTTTATGGGGCGAATAGGGTTCTGTTAACCGGTACGCTTCCGGGTGAATTTTAGAAACGGTGTTGGTTATTAAACTTTCAACTTTTAACGTATCACTATTATCCAGGTCGCCTGCTTGTATGGGTTTCCAGTAATCCGCTTTTAATTTTTCTGTTAAAATAGCCGATACTATAGTTTTACCAATACCGGTACCAATACCGGTAACAAATAGTGGTTTATTGGGCATATTAAGTTATTAAATTATTGGTTATTAGGTTATTGATTGTATTGGTCAATAAGGTAATTTCATTGGCTGTATTGAATGAGTGCAGGCATATTCTTATCCTCTCACTTCCCTGAGCTACTGTGGGGCTAAGTATAGCGCGAACATCGAGGCCGTTATTTTGCAAATGTCCGGCTGTTTTTACCGCGGCCCCGTTGCTTTTTAAAAGGAGACATTGAATAGCGCTTTCACTATTAATTAAACTGTAGGCTGTTGATAAATGCAATTTTTCTTTAAATAAACTAACATTGTTTTGAAGCGCCGCGATCTCTGTACCTGCTACCTGCAATAACCTGCAGGCCATTTTTATAGAAGCCAGCTGATGAAATGGGGCTGCTGTAGTATAAATAAACGGCCGCGCAAAGTTAACCAGGTATTCACGCAATAAGTTACTGCCCAAAATAATCGCGCCATGACACCCTAATGCCTTACCGAAAGTTACTACACGGGCAAATATTCTTTTTTCGAGCTTAAGCTCTGTAACGAGCCCTGTTTTATGCAGGCCAACAGCATGGGCCTCATCAACAATTAAATGCGCGTCGTATTTTTCTGTTAGTGTTAACAATTCAATTATGGGCGGGGTATCGCCATCCATGGAGTATATGCTTTCAATAACTACATAGCAATTGCCTTTGGCGTGCTGTAATTTGGCCTCCAGGCTTGTTAGATCATTATGCTTAAAAGTATAGCGGTTAGCATGACTTAGGCGGGCCCCGTCAATAACCGAGGCATGTATCAGTTCATCTGTTATTATAGTATCACCGCGTTGGGGTAGGGAAGAGAGTAAACCGAGGTTGGCATCATAACCAGAATTGAACAGTAAAGCGGCTTCGCTTTTAAACATATCCGCGATCTCCTGTTCTAAATTTTCTGTATAAGCCAAATTTCCCGATATTAACCTTGACCCGGTTGAACCATTTAAAATATGGCCGCTATTAGTTATTTCCTCATTAATTTTTTCTTTAAGTATAGCCGATCGGGAGAATCCCAGGTAATCGTTCGAGCAAAAATCAATGAGAGTGCTTCCAGGTTTTAAAGTTCTGTATGCGCCGTTTGCCCGCCGTTCGGCAAGCCTGCCTTCAATATATTGCTCTGCTGATCCCAAACTGTAATTTTCGATAAAAATAAAAAAAGCCCCGGTTTATCGGAGCTTTTCTTTTTGATGTGATTTTTTACGGTTAATTACCGCCATTCATTCTTGCTTTCATTGCTGCAGCGCGATCATCAAGTATCTTTTTGTAGGCAGTAGCTTGATCTGGCGTTAAAACAGCCATAATTTTAGCATTGGTTGCATCATTCATTTTTGTAAAGGCAGGCCTCATAGCAGCCATATCGCCGCCATTTTGCATTACAGTTCTTAAGCTATCCATAACTTTAGCCTGGCCGGCATAAATAACTTTAACTTTAGCTGCCTGGTCATCATTAAGGGATAATGACGTTTTTAAAGAGGCAACCATCTCGTCAGGAGTTTGTCTTTGCCTGCCCTGGGCGAAGCTAACCGCGCTTATTCCTATTAGGAAAGCGCATACTAATAATAATTTTTTCATTTTTTCTCGGTTTTAAATAATTGAAATTTGTTAAGCTAATATAACTGTCTCATTATATTAATTATCATAAAAAAGCGCCAACTAATTTTAGTGGCGCTTTTTTTAAATACTGGTAAAATCTTAATTACCACCAGCCCTTGCAGCTTGTGCGGCAGCCTGATCAGCCAATTGTTTTTTGTAAATTGTAACCTGGTCAGGAGTTAAAATAGCCATAACCTTAGCGTTGGTAGCCGCGGTTATTGCAGCCCGTGCGGGCCTCATTGCAGCCCTGTCGCCACCAGCCATTGCAGTTCTTAAGCTATCATTGGATTTAGTCTCAGCCGTAAAAATAACTGTAGCTTTAGCTACCTGGTCATCAGTCAGGGATAATGATGTTTTTAATGTAGCAACCCGTTGTTCAGGAGTTTGCCTTTGTCCTCTGCCCTGCGCGAAGCTAACCGCGCTTATACCTATTAGGAAAGCACATACTAAAAATAATTTTTTCATTTTTCTCGTTTTTTAATAATTTAAATTTTGTTGGGTTAAATGTATAAATATATCGTACCAATTAAAATAAAATGCGACCAAAAGCCATATTCTATAGACCAATTAATATTAATCGCGAAGGTACCTGCGCCAGTTCTTACCATTAAAAATAAAAAGAGCGCCTGCCAAAATTAGACATACGCTCTTTTTATTTAAATAAGAATGTGGTTAATTACCGCCACCCTGCATTTGGGCGCGCCTTGCATCCTGTGCTTTTTTCAAAGCAGCAGACTGTTCCAGCGTTAAAATAGCGTTAACTTTAGCAGCAGTTGCTGTCTGTATTGAAGTTTGTACCGGCTGGCGGGTAGCCCTGTCGGGCACAGCAGCTCTTAAACTATCCATGCTTTTAGAAGAAGCTGTATAAACAACTGTAAGTTTAGCAGCCTGGTCGTCTGTAAGCGTTAAAGGGGCTATCATTGTTTTAACCTGGGCTAACTGTTGTTCAGGAGTTCTTTGGCCACCTCTGCCCTGGGCAAAGCTCACCGCGCTAACTCCCATTACAAAAGCGCACATTAAAAATAATTTTTTCATCTTTTCGGTTTTTACTTGTTTCAGTATGATAAAGATATTGGGTTAAGGTTTAATATTCGCTATGTAACTTAATTGTTGCCTTGTAATTTAGCTATAGAGCGCTGCATCTGCGCCATCATGCCGGTTAAGCTTTCCATAGTTGGTTCGGGCGCAGGTAACGGAAAATGGGTTGATATATAGGCCTTCGCTTTCCATACCTCTAATATATCTTCCCCGTTTATCTCGTAAGGGTCGTATACCGGGTTGTCTGATACCAGCTTCAGTTTTTTGTTATCCTTAAATTTACCGCCTATACGTTTATATACAACCCCGTCGCTTTTTGATATAATAACATAGGTTTCGGCAGGCTTTATATCGGCCCAGTTTTCTACATATTCACCTATAATAGTTGTGCCCGATACCAGCGGAAGCATAGAGTCGCCCTTTATTTCAAATCCCCGGTAGGTGCCCTGCTTAAACATGGGTAAATATAATTTGGGCAGCTGCGCTACATATTCCGGATCGGCATAGCCATTCATATACCCCGCACTGGCTTTTAAAGGTACCATTTCAATATTTTCGTTATCTTCCTTGTCAACCGATATACTTAGTATCCGCAGATTGCCCTGGGTGGCTTTTGGTTTGGCCATCCATTTATCATCAATGGTTTCTTTAATAAAGTCATCAACCGTGATTTCAAAAAACGATGCTATTTTTTTTAGCAATTCGTATTTAGGCTCGGCTCTTTCTTCTTCGTATGCGCCTACTAATGATCTTTTTATACCTACCTGGTCAGCAAACTGCTGCTGGGTGAGGCCTTTCTTTTTCCTTAGAAATTTAATATTTGATGAAATTTTTGCCATAAAATTTGGATTTGCTAAAATAATTAGTATTTTTATGCTCATAAAATTAGTAATTATTTTTTAACCAAAGAAATTTTATTTAAAATGAAACGCTTTATTTACATTATTACAGACAGAAACCGGAATAACCTGCATGTGGGCCTATGTTCAGATCTTTTAAAAACCCTTAAATTTTACGGCGAAATGCCCACTTTGTTTTTTGATGGCGCGCAGCAATTGAACAGGCTGGTTTATTTTGAAGAGATAAATACAGAAGAGCAGGCCATGCAACGTTTTAAAACAGTTAGCACTTATACCAGGCCCCAAAAAGAAAAAATGATCAGGCCCGTAAACCCTGACTGGGTAGACCTGACCATTGGATTAAACTTTGAAAGCGGCTTACGTTCCAGGCCGCAGCTGCGCCCTTCTATTAATTTAAATGCCGGCCGCGTACCGGCTATTTTTTAATGAATTTAAGCGCGCCCGAATTCATGCAATATCTTTTTCCGCCCCTGTCGGCAGGGCCGTCGTCAAAAACATGGCCCAGGTGAAGGCCCGTGCTTCGTTCTATAACTTCATCGCGGGTCATGCCATCGCTATTGTCGGTAACTACTTTTATCTTTTTTGGGTCAACCGGTTTAACAAAGCTTGGCCACCCTGTGCCGCTATCGTACTTATCGTCCGAACTGAATAATACCTCGCCGGTGGCGGCACTCACATAAACCCCTTTTTCGTGGTTGTTATAGTAGGCATTGTGAAAAGGCGGCTCGGTCCCGCTTTCAACCATTATATAATATTGGTTCGGGGTAAGCTGCTTTTTCCATTCGGCGGCGGGTTTGCTTAATCTTTTTGAATTATCCTGCCCATTACTATTCTGGCAGCCAAATGCTGTAACCATACCTATGGTAACCATTGCTAAAACTAATTTTTTCATTTTCATATCTATTATTGCTTTTAAACTAAATACGTAAATGTATTTAACGCGGTTTGTTTACAGGTTTTTAAATTTAGGAACCAACACCGACGCAATAATATCTATCAAACCATTGTTCTGACTAATATCAAACCGGCTGATAACACTTTGGCCGCCATTTTCATCAATTAAAATAATATTCCGGTCAGCGTTAAGTTTAGCGGTTAGTTTACTGCCCGTAAGTGTAATAAAAGTTGCTTGTCCCTTATTTGAATTAATTTGTCTGCCAATCTCCTTTGCTGTAATTTTTCCGGGAAGAACATGATAGGTAATTAATGCGATCAGGTCATATTTATGTTCCGTTTTTAACAAAGTGTCTAATTTGCCCGGTGGAAGGTTTGCAAATGCCTGGTCGTTGGGTACAAAAACGGTAATAGGCCCTTTACTGTTAAACGTTTCATTCAGCCCTGCAGCCTCTACGATCCGATAAAATGTACTCAGTTCTTTTGAGCGGGAAAGGTTGGTAACAATATCATTTGCTGCCAGCATATTTGTGCCTGCTATTATTTTCAAGGATGATTTTGATGGTTTGGCTGGCTGTGCTACGGCAACTGTCGGATCGGGTGTTTTTAGAGCAGGGGTTTGGGCAAATAATAGGCAGGGGTTTAAAATAATGCAAACAATAAAGACAGTTTTTCTCATGATTAAATAATTACATAACCCCAAAACGGTTATTATGTTTAAGCGCTTTAACTACCATCCGGGTGTAAACCCTAAGCCAAATACCGGTTTATCAACGTCGTTACGGTTAAATGGTACAGCCAGGTAAGGCTCTAATACAAAATAACCAAAAACATTTACCCGTAATGATATACCGCTGCTCAACGCCGGAACACGCTCATTGGTATTATAAACAGCGTTGCCGGCTGCATCCGTGCCTATCTTGTCGGGCGTCATCTGGAATTTTACCTGGTTACCGGCATTCCATGCTAAACCTGCATCAAAAAAGAAATTAAGCTCTGAGAAAAAGAATTTTGATTTAATCTCCGAAAGCCTTTCAGGGCCCGTAAATGGTAAACGTACTTCAAAATTAGCTACTGCAGTACGGGTACCGGATAGTTGATCAATAGTAAACCCATTGCTTGGTTTGCCATTGCCATTATAAAATGTTTGTGCTTCATACCCCCGTATTAAAAAAGGATACCCAACATATAAAGGATATAACCCGTTTGAATTACCGAAACGGCCATAACCATATAGCCGGGCGGCAAAGGTTACCGGCGCAACGCGCACATATTTGCGCAGATCGATAGTAGGTGCAAAAAACTTGTAGGTACCAAAATCGTACTCAGCTTCCAGCCGGTAGCGGAACCCGTTAAGGGGGGAAGCTACACCGAAAAATGAGTTATCACCAACCAATGCCGTATTTACCTGGAAAACAGTAAACGGATTTAAAAGCGCGCCGCCGTTTAATGGGTCGGCATTATAAGCTGAATTTGATATATGATTTTTTTGATAATCTATTATATTACCCGTTGTATCGTAAAAAGTGCTGTAACGGTCAACCCTGTAATAGTATTGCGAAGCGCCGCCGCCAAATTCAACCCGGCTTGTTTTTGCAATAGGATAGGAGGTAAACAAAGATACCTGGTCCTGGAAAATACGGATAATATCATATCGTTCTTCGGTGGCCGGTATATTTTTCCCGTTTACCGGATAAGTGGTATTTACCACATTATAATTAGCAAACTGGTAGGGGATATGTGATATGCCGCCGCCAATGTTCCAGCGGCCTTCCTGGTTAATATATATAGCCTGGGCGCCAAAATCATATATCTCCCCATTTATGGCAGCGCCCACGTAAATTTGATTTCGCCCCAAAATATCGCTAAAAACACCCTGAACGCCGCTTGCCAACCCGGTACCAAATGAACTTACCGACGCACCAATACCGCTGCTGGCCAAATAATCCAGTTTAAATTTTGGTTTATATGGCTGATCTTTTATAGAATCAACAGCCATTTTTTGATAAGCCAGGTAATTGTTAAGGTTTGAGTTGATCAGATCGACACCCACAGCGCGGGCGGGCGGAAGCATGGCAGCGTCAAAATTAATATCATTTCCATCAACGGGTTTAGCTGCAAAGTCTGATGCTTTGGCATTGTAAATGGAATATTTTTGCGAGCGGTAATAGGAGTAAACAATGTCATTATTTGCCGACAGGCTTAATGCCGGAGAAAACTCTGTTATTCCGCAAATGCCGGTGAACAGATCGGTCATTTGTTCTACCTTACCGGTACTTATGGTGTAGCGGTACATATTGCGGAAACCGTCGCGGTTTGATAAAAAGTATATCTGTGTATCGTCCGACGAATATTGCGGGTTTAAATTATTTGCGCCGTTAAATAATTTAATATCCCTGACCTTCCCTGTAGCAAGGTCATATTCCGCCAAATTGAAAGTTATATCCTGCGAAAGAGACTGATCATAAGTAGTCCGGTCACTGGCGAAAACAATTTTTTTGCCATCTCTTGAAAAACTTGGCTGATTATCTGAATACTTATCATTGGTTAGTTGTGTGATCTTTTTTGATTTAAAATTATACAGATACAGATCACTCTGCCCTTCAGCTAATCCCTGGAAAACCATCTCATCTCCTTTAGGCGACCATGACAGGTTACTAAACTGTTCGGCCTTGCCCATTGAAATATCTTCCAATACGCGCCCGCTTGGCACCTCAACAACCAGCATACGATTTCTCCCCTTGTTAAATACGCTAAAGGCAAACTTTTTACCATCAGGCGACCAGGTACCGGCTGATTCTATAAAATTGAACTCATCAATGTGTGTATTTGATACCTTGCTGGTGAGTTTTTTTATGATCGCCCCGGTTTTTGCATCAGCGAGGAAAAGATCAATAGTAAACAGGTTTTTTTCCGATAAAAATGCAAGGTACTTGCCATCAGGGCTTATAGCGGGGGCAATGTTCATCTTGCCCGAGTTTTTATCACTTATAATTAACTGGCCTACAGGTTTTTGTACAGTATCTTTTAAATAAGGTTTATAGGTGGCTTCTATAGCGTTTTTCCAAAGTTTGGATAGTGTTTTATCATCATATCCAAAGGTTCGCCTGATGCCATAATTCAAACCAAAACGAGCCGTGTTTTTAAAAAAGGGCGTAATTATTGTATCTCCATACGTCGACCCAATGAAACTCCAGAACGCTTCGCCGTAGCGGTAAGGGAAATACTTGGTGCTTTCGGTAAGGTCCCTTACTGTTGGTATGTCGTGGTTTAAATAGGCATCCCGTATCCACATTGCCGTGTACGAATCTCTTTTACCCAGGGAAAGGTACTCGGCCATGCCCTCTATCATCCACAAGGGCAAATTATTTATGTTTTCATAATTTACATCTTCCTTACCCAACAGCAAATGATACTGAAAAGCATGTACCAGCTCGTGGCCGATAACGTGCCTCGTCATTTCGTTGTTTTCCATAACAGGCATAACCACCCTGTTTTTTAAACCTTCGGTAACACCGCCTGTGCCCACATCTATCTCCCCGTCAATAGCCGTAGTTTGTTGAAAATCGGGATGGTTAGCATACAGAATAATAGGATTAGGCGTTCTGAACGTATCCCTGAAAACCTGTTGGTGCAGCGTGTACCATAATTCACTTTCCTGCGCAAAACGTTTGATCATACTATCATTTTTTAAATAATAGTATATCTCGAAGTGGGGGGTACGGTAAACCTGGAACTTTAAATTTTTATAACGAACCTTATTTTGCCCGAAGTATTGAGCCTGTGCTGCAGGGCTTGAAAATACCAGGCCCGCAAAACAAATTAAGATCAATAAATACTTTTTCGTTTTATTTATAAGGGGGTAGTTTTTATCCATAAATTAAAATATGTCACCGCTAATTTAAATAAATGCATCAGTATAAAAAGTTTAATATTTGCTATTGGTTAATACCGGCTTGTTTTAATTCAGGGAGCGGCTCTCCCCGGGAAGTATCTGCCGGCATATCCAGGCTATCTGTCGCAGTCGTATCAACCTTGAGCCTTGGCGAAGGGCAATCGTAGTTTTTCGTTATGGTTGTCCACGGTTTCGGGAAAAGTCCATAAGTATAGCCTGATTCCGGATCGGCATAAACCCTTTGCATAAAACTGCCAAAAATAGGCAGGGCGGTATGCGAACCCTCGCCGCTTTCGGATGTTGTGAAATGTACGCTGCGGTCATCGGCGCCTACCCATATACCGGTTACCAGGTCCTTGGTAATACCCATGTACCACCCATCAACATAATCAGATGATGTACCTGTTTTACCGCCTATCTGGTTCTCTTTTTTCCACAGGCCGGGGTATTCCCATAAAGCCAGCGATGTACCGTCCGGTTCTTCCATTCCACCCCTGAACATGTACAACATTAGCCATGCTACCTCTTCGCTTATTACCCTTTCGGTTTTTAAGGCAAACTCCTGTAATATATTGCCGTTCTGGTCGGTTATTTTTGTTACCAGCAACGGGTCCACCCGTTCACCTTTGTTCAGAAAGGTGCTGTAGGCGCGTACCATTTCATACACCGACACATCATTAGAACCCAATGAAACCGATGGAACTGATTTTAACGGACTCTCAATACCGCACTTATGCGCGTAATCAACAATTTTATCCCACCCAACTTTCTCGGTTACCTGCGCGGTGATAGAATTTACCGATTTCCCCATAGCCCACCGTAATGACATTTTCTGGTACGTGAACTTAAAATCGGCATTGTTTGGCGCCCAAACCTGGTCTTTACCGCCATCATTATATTTGATAGATACCGGCTTGTCAATAAAAGTATCGCAGGGAGAATACCCGTTATCCAGCGCGGTTAAATAGGCAAAGGGTTTAAAAGTTGAACCGGCTTGTCGTTTTGATTGATTTACGTGGTCGTAATTAAAATATTTATGATTAATGCCACCTACCCAAACCTTTATTTTCCCGGTGGATGGTTCAATGGTCATCATGCCGGTATTTAAAATGCGGGTATAATATTTTATAGAATCCGCGCTCGAAAATGTTGTATCCTTTTCGCCGTTCCAGGTAAACACCGTCATGCGTTTAGGTTTTTCAAAGTATTGGTTTATTTGGTTAATGTCGCCATGATATTTGGCTACCAGTAACTTATAGATGGGCAAATGCTGTTCGGCTTTGGGTAAAAAATCCTTTATCTCCTTGCCTTTCGAGTCGCGCCAGGGGTTTGTTTTGCCCCAAATACCGTCAAAACGTTTTTGAAGCATCTTCATTTTTTCAGCCACGGCCTCTTCGGCATATTGCTGCAGGCGCGAATCAATGGTGGTATATATTTTCAAACCGTCTTCATACAGGTTATAATCATTTTCATGGCACCATTTTTTCAGCCAGCGTTCAACAGCCTCGCGGATATACGAGTCGCCATGCGAATCGTCCTCTACATAACTTAAATTGAGGCCGATGGGCATTTTAGTATAGGTATTATAATCGGCCGCACTTAAATAGTTGTATTTTTCCATTTGGCTCAATACCGTGTTCCGGCGGTCTAAAGACTTATCGGGATTATTAATAGGATTATAAGTTGAAGTAGCTTTAAGCATACCTATTAATGTGGCCGCTTCGGCAGGATTAACCGCATCGGGCGTTTTATTAAAAAACTTTAAAGTAGCGGTTTTTATACCGAACGAATTATTCCCAAACGGAACCGTATTCAGGTATAAGGTAAGTATTTCCTGCTTGTTGTAAACATGTTCCAGTTTATAGGCGGTTAGCCATTCTTTACATTTAAAAACCAATGTGCGGATTACCGGGACATGCTTTAATAAGCCCTGCGAAGTTCGTTTACGGGTTTCATACAGGTTTTTCGCCAGTTGCTGGGTAATGGTACTGCCGCCCCGCTTGTCGCCTTTGGCGGTTGAAAGAATGCTGGTAAAGAAAGAGAAAAAATCAACCGCGCCATGTTTATAAAAACGAACATCCTCGGTAGCAACCAACGCGTTTACGAGGCTGGGGGAGATCTCTTTATAAGATACCGGGGAGCGGTTCTCCCGGTAATATTCGCCAATTAATTTACCATCGGCCGTATACACTTGTGAGCCCACCGATAATTTTGGGTTTTTTATATCCTGCATATCGGGCGTATAGCCAAACAGCCATAAAAAATTTAATTCAATACAGCAAAAAAAGATAATTACGGCGTAAATAAAGATGAGGAGGTACCGAAGGTATTTGTTTTTTATACGTCTGAACATGCGGCAAAGATGTAAAATTATGGCTCAAAATCATAGCCGTTTAACAATTATGTAACAACGCAATTTTAGCGGTTAAATTTTAGGGGAACAACTATAAGGGGAAGAAGTTTTTTGCGGTGAGTCATCGCCCTTGTTGGTGTTGTCACCAACAAGCACCAATATTTCTGCCCGCCCTTGTTGGTGTTGTCACCAACAAGCAGCAATATTTTATAAATTAGCACAATGCCAATAATTAATTTCGACTATCATCCACAATTCTTCACCGCTACTATTTTAGAGTGGAAGCATTTGCTAAAAGACGATGTATTTAAAGATATTATTATTAAAAGCCTGCAATTTCTTAAAAAAGAAAAAAGTATTGTGGTATACGCCTTTGTAATAATGCCCAACCACATCCATTTAATTTGGCAGATACAGGACGGGTTTAAGCGGGAAAACATACAAATGCGATTTTTAAAATTCACGGCACAACAAATGAAATTCAGGCTTGCAGATACTGCTGACATCAGGCTAAATAACTTTTTGGTAAATGATAAAGACAGGCAATACCAGTTTTGGGAGCGAAATTCATTAAGTATTGACTTATGGACATCTGCGGTTTTTGATCAAAAGTTGGATTATATACACAATAACCCATTGCAGGATAAATGGAAGTTAGCAGATTTATCCGAAAACTATAAATACTCCTCCGCAAATTTTTATGCAACCGGGTATGATGAATTTGAATTATTAACTCATCTTAATGATTAATTTATTCTCCAGGAATCTTTGTTGGTGACAACACCAACAAAGGCGAGAAGTATGCGGATGCTGCTATAGTGGGGGCCGCTGATTTTATTGTTAGTAATGATCAACATTTTAAAATTCTAAAGTCGATCGACTTCCCCAAAGTCAATGTAATTGACATAGAAGAATTTCTGAGCCTCGTACTTAAAAAATAACATACTGTCCCCGCAGATTCTGTGATAGCATCCAAATTATTTTTTGGTTGCCTTTGCAAATTTATTGAACGCGAGGGCTTGTGCTATCCAATTATCAAATTCCGTTTTTGTTTTCATAGCTTCATCGCTTACAAATACAAAATCTTTTAAAGCCTTTCCATTGCGGATCATACCACGGACACCAGGTTTTTCGAGCGCGTCTTTATAAGCAGGGCCTATACGGCAAAGCATTTCATCGCCACTGGCGCAAACACACATTTTGCCATTTACCATAAAGCATATTCCGCGAAACATTTTCTTTTCTTCTACGTCGGGTAAGTCACGGTCAGCTAATGCTTCTCTTATTTTATCGGCAAGTTGTTCGTTATAGGCCATATTTAATTATTACAGGTCAAATATAATCACGAGTTAGTTGGATTTGCAATATTATAAATCCTACCACCACCGCTGGCGCAAGTATGCAGCGGCGGCAAGTGGGCAAGCGTACTTGTGCCAATATTATTACCTGTTTGTTGGTATAGGCACAAGTACACCGCGCTTTTGGCTTGCGCTGCATACTTGCGCCAGCGGGGAGGGACAGAAAAATTATTGATTTATAAATAGATATTCAAATCTCGATTTGATGTTTATATTAGCGTTACTAAACTTAAACCATATCTACAAATGAAGAAAATTTTAATTTCGACAACTGAATCATTACAAGGATGGGATATAGAAACCTATTTAAAGCCGATCT
Source organism: Bacteroidota bacterium (assembly GCA_013288485.1). GTDB lineage: Bacteria > Bacteroidota > Bacteroidia > Sphingobacteriales > Sphingobacteriaceae > Mucilaginibacter. The sequence continues at coordinate 357 of JABDBW010000003.1, read as the reverse complement.
TTTCAAATGTGGTAATAGGCGCCGGATTCTTAAGCGATATTAGTGCGGGACTTACTGATATATTCGGTGGACGTTCTAACAGTTATGAAAAGAAACTTCAAATTGTGAATGATAGCGCACTCCAAATTTTGCAATCTAAAGCATCTGAAATAGGCGCTAACTGCATTATCGGGTTAAAAGTCAACGTGCATCAAATTAGTGGCAAGAATGTACAAATGTTTATGGTTTCAGCCTATGGAACGGCGGTAGTAGCGAAAAGTACTACTATTATTAAAACTACAACATCATTAAAAGAAATAGACAAAAGTACAGTCATAGATAAGTCACTCTTGATTAAGTTATTAAATAGCTTTAAGG
>JABDBW010000002.1 GCA_013288485.1 Bacteroidota bacterium | reverse complement strand
CATGAGTATTTTCATAGCTGGAATGTAAAGCGCATACGCCCAAAATCATTAGAGCCGTTTAATTTTGAACATGCCGATATGAGCAGCGAGTTATGGTTTGCCGAGGGCTTTACGCAATACTATGGCGAAATGTTATTGGTGCGCGCGGGATTTAACACACCCGATGATTATACACGCACCATAGCGGGCCTGGTAAATGCTGTTCTGAACACACCCGGCGCTGCAAAATACCCGGCCACAGAAATGAGCCGTAAATCAGTTTATACCGACGCGGGGGTATCTATTGATCCGGCAAATTACCCTAATAATTTTTTAAGCTATTATTACTATGGCGGCGCTATCGCCCTGGCGCTCGACCTCCGTTTACGGAGTGATTTTAACTTAACCCTTGATGATTATATGCGTACGGTTTGGCTGGCGCGCGGTAAGGTGATGAAACCTTATGTGATACAGGATTTGCAAAATGACCTGGCCGCGCTAACCAAAAACCCCAAATTCGCTGCCGATTTTTTTAGCAAATACATTTACGGCCTGGATAAAAATGATTATGCCACACTGCTGGCCAAAGCCGGCTTATTGCTGCGTAAAGCGCAGCCCGGCAAAGCATGGGTGGGTATATCTTCAACAGCTATACGCGGGCGTTCGGGGCAGGTGCGTAGCGTAGGTGGCGCCGGGTATACTATTCCCTCAAATACTGTAATTGGTACGCCCATATATAAAGCGGGTATTGATGCCGGCGATGTACTATTAAAAGCCGACGGAAAAGACATAACCGATGCTGCTTCGCTGGGCCAAATAACTGCTGATAAAAAACCGGGTGATAAAATAACCGTAAGCTATAAAAACCGCACCGGCGAACATACTACCGTTATTACTTTGGAGGAACTGCCCAGCCTGGAAGTGGTAACCTTTGAAAAAGCAGGGCAAACACCAACCGCAGAACAAACAGCATTTCGTAACAATTGGTTATCATCAAAAGTAAAATAAACATGAAAAAATTTATAGCAGTAATTGCCTTAGTAACCGCGTCGTTTTACGGTTTCGCACAGGATGTAGATAAACTTATCCAACAAAGCGATGTTGAACGCATTATAAAAACCCTGTCGGCAGATGATATGCAGGGCCGCGCCACTTTTACACCGGGCATTGAAAAAGCTGCGCAGTTTATTGAGAGTGAGTATAAAAAGACCGGGCTCCTCCCTATGGCGGGAAATACAGGCTACCGGCAAAATTTTAGTATGATAAGGACATCTCCTGTCAGATCATCTGTTACTATAAATGGCATTAAAATTCCTGTGGACAGTGTAGCCATAGTATCATCAACTTCATTTAACTGGACCAATCTAAGCGATGTCGAAGTTGTAATTTTTCCACCCGATGGCGACCTGCAAAGAGACTACAGGAAGTATGCGGCTAGCGGTAAAAAGCAGATAGTTATTGTTGACCCTAAATTCGGGCCGGTTTTTAAACGGTTGCAAACATTCTCCCGTGGCGGGAGGCCCGCTTTTAAAGATTCGCCCGCACCTGTACAGGTACCGGTAGTTTTCATTATCGGCAAGTTTGATGCTATAAAGTCTTTCAGCATCAACCATGAGGTAAAAAAAGAGGAGTTGCCGCTATTTAACGTAGCCGGCATAATTCCGGGTAAAACAAAGCCTGATGAGTATGTTGTATTTTCGGGCCATTATGACCATTTAGGCATTATAAGGCCAATGGAGGGCGACAGCATAGCGAACGGCGCCGACGATGATGCATCGGGCACTACAGCGGTTTTAACCCTTGCTAAATACTTTAAGAAATTAGATAACAATGCCCGCACTTTAATATTTGTAGCCTTTACTGCCGAAGAGATAGGCGAATTCGGTTCTCAATATTTCGCTACAACAGTAAACCCCGATAAGGTAGTGGCCATGTTTAATATCGAGATGATCGGCAAGGCCTCCAAATGGGGGCAGAACGCGGCTTTAATTACCGGGTTTGAACGGTCGAGTTTTGGCCCGATCCTGCAAAAGAACCTGGAAGGCACGGCCTTTAAATTTTATCCTGACCCATATACCGATCAAAACCTGTTTTACCGCAGCGATAATGCCTCGCTGGCAAGGGTGGGCGTACCGGCACATACCATATCAACCGACCAGATAGATATTGATAAGCTCTATCATACGGTAAAGGATGAATTTAGCACGCTGGATGTGGGCAATATTACTTCAACCATAAAAGCTATCGCCTTAAGTTCGCGCACCATAGTTTCCGGGCAGGATACACCTACGCGCGTAGCTAAATTGGAAAGATAACTTAGTAGCGGTTGTTGCCACAACTGGTGCAACATAAAAATATATGAACAACGAAAAGCACCTGATACCCCGCATCGCTATACAAAGCATAGCAACCGGCCTGTTAATGATGGCATTTTTTACTACGTTATGGGCCATAATAGCACGTGCGGGGCTTGATGGCCGCGATCATGATATCGAGATCATAGTGTTCGGTATTTTGGCTGCCGCTTTTGTTGTTAAGGCGATATACTTTTTCTCCGTAGCAAAGCGCTTTCCCAAAAACACATCAGAGGCTGACAACGAACGCGGAAAAAAAGAAGGCATGTGGTTCGGTATTATTTTTGGTGGCGAGGGCCTGGGTATTTTTATAGCTATAAATGTAGTCAATAATATTGGGCACCCCGATTTGGTAATACCGGCAATTGCGCTCGTTGTGGCCCTGCATTTTTACCCTATAGGTTGGATATTTAAACGCACCATTGATTATTACCTGGCCACATGGGCCACCATTGTTGCTGTTTTAGGCATTGTTTTTACCCTGCATCATAGTTTTTCGCAAAACAATATTCTTGCCTTTGTAGGCATGGGTTTGGCCGCTGCCACATCATCATACGGTATTTACATGGTGTTTACCGGCAGGCGGATGATTGATAAATTGCCGATAGAGGTGGGGCGGTTATGAAACCAACCCGGAAACTCTATTTAGTGGAATATTTCACCACCGCTTTCAGGAAGCTCTCAATTGCATAGGTAGATAACTGTCCGCCAGGGCCATTCAAATTATAATCAAACCCGTGTGTTGCCCAGGGTAGTTGCAGCCAGTAATGTTTAATGCTGTTTTGCTGCAGTTTTTGGTTCAGGCGGCGGCTATGTTCGTACGCCACCAGCACATCATTACGGCCATGAATAATAAGGGTGGGTACGGTTTGTTGGTTAACAAATTCAATAGGCGAGCTTGCCGCGTAATTTTGAGGCACCTGCTGATAGGTGCCGCCTAAATATTGTTCCATAACACCGCGCGAATCCATCACCAATGGGTTGGCGGGAACGGAGTAACCCCAAACCATATCGGCAGGGCCGTATAGGTCAATTACGCCTTTTATGCTTTTATCGCGCAAAGTATAAGCGGCCAGCAAGGCTATCTGCGCCCCGGCCGATCGCCCCAATAAAACAAAATTGTTGGTGTCAATATTTAATTCGCCGCTATGCTGATGCAGGTATGTCAATGTACCCTTTACATCTTCAACCGGTGCCGGATTTTGATATTTGGGCGCCAACCGATAATTAATGGATGCTACATTATAGCCCGTCTTTGCCAGGTAACCGTTCAGTTCGGGTAGCTGCCTGCTATCGCCGCTGCTCCATGACCCACCGTGAACTATAATAACGCAGGGCTGTTTTCCCGGAATTTGCGACGCGTAATAATCAAGCGTTAATGTAGTATCAGGATAAGTAATGTAAGTTATCACACGAGGAGCGACCGTGTTTTCATAGGTTGAAAACAATTTGGAAAAACTGAAAGGCTGTTTATTGCTAACCGATCCGAAGGCGGAGGATAATTCGTGCTTTAAAGTTTTAGCTACTATACCCGCCCGTGCAATGGGCGAAAGATAAAGCAACAATGCAGCTACGCCGATAATGGTTCCTGCAAGTTGGTGCTTCTGCACCCAAAACCCTGAGATTAAAAGTATTGATACTATTCCGGCGAAAATTAACGGGAACTCGGTAACAACAATAGCTAATAGCCATAGATAATAGGCAGGGGCTTTAAATACGGTCAATAAGGAGATAAGGAAGAACAAGCAAATAAGGGTTAAGCGTACCATAATTGCTGCATTAATCGTCAATTAACTCCACCTCCGCCACCGGACTAAACAAATAAACCCGTTTAGAATGCACCTCCACACATTTATACCGCTTGCGCAATTTTTCTTCCTTGCGGAAAATGCGCCCGTCCTTTAGTTTGAATAACGATTTCGCAGGCAGCTTCTCAACAGTATGTATGGCTTCCTTAGGCGCGTCGTATTTTTTAAGTGAACGGTACAACGTCAGGTCGGAGCAGCTCGAGGCGGCAGGATTATTCAGATAACTGATTATGGCATGTTTAACATCAGGCGGGAAAACCTCTTTCTCAAAAAAAAGGCTGCATCATTTTTTTAAAGTTATTTTTCCATTCGGTACCATGAGGTTTGGCTTTTTGTTTATGCTCGTTCCAGGTATGCAGGTGCGCGAACTCGTGTACGGTGGTCACCAAAAAAGCGTAAGGGTTAAGGTCGTAATTTACCGAGATGCGATGCCCCTTGCCCAGATGCGGCGCACGGTAATCGCCAAACTTGCTGCCGCGGTTACGTGAAATTTTAAACTCGCACTTAAAGTAATCTATCCAGCGGCCAATGAGCGGGGCCGCATCAGGGGGAAGATACTTCTCTAAAACTTTTACTTTATCCAATTTTACCTCTGACTCAAAGATAACGTTTTGATAGGGAAAGGTAAAGGATAAAAACGAAGGGTGAAACTTTATTTTTTGTTGCTGAATAATGTTATATTGGTTGAACACTATGCAAAAAATAACATAAAAAAAATTATGAAAGTAATATTAACTTTAGCTTTAATTGCTGGTTTTGAGGTTTTTAATATTAACACGAATTTCTCGGGAACATGGAACAAATCAAAACCCGGCAGTGCTTTTACTTTACATTTACATCAATCCGGTTCAAATATTACAGGCTCACATGTTTCGGTTCAAAAAAACGGAGATAGGATAGATTCCGGATTTGATTCAGCTGATGTCACCATAACCGGTACAATAAATAGTTCATCTAAAATTGCAACAGTTACTTTTAAAAGCGGCTATTGTAATAAAAAGGGCATAGCCACAATACGGAGAATAAATGCAAACCAAATAGTGTGGAAGATAAAAAACCCTCCTCCCGGAGAATATTATATTCCAAATATTGACACATTGACCAAACAATAATTAATACCGAATAAAAGGAATATAAACGTCTTTACTTCAATAGATGATAAGCCACAAAACTCGCCACATAAGCCAACACCGTCATATAAGCAAATTGTATAGCCGGCCAGCGCCAGCTTTTGGTTTCGCGGTAAACTACGGCTACTGTACTGGCGCATTGCATGGCGAAGGCATAAAACATCATTAACGAAAAAGCTACCGCCAGGGTAAACACCGGCTGCCCGGTTTGCGGATTCTTGGCATCGTGCATTTTTTTCTGTACCGATTCCATTTTTTCGGCGCTGCCGTTTACGCTGTATATGGTAGCCATGGTACCCACAAAAACCTCGCGTGCGGCAAAGGAAGTAATGAGCGCGATACCTATCTTCCAGTCAAAACCCAACGGGCGGATAACCGGTTCAATAACATGCCCCAATACCCCGGCATACGAGTTTTCCAGTTTTTCGGAAGCGATGGCCCGGCCCAATTCATCAGGTTTTAATGTTTGGGTATATTGTGGTTGCAGATATTTCTGGTCTATATTTTTAAAGCGGTCGCCCGGCCCGTAGGAGGCCAGCACCCATAATATTACCGATACGGCAATAATTACCTTTCCTGCCTGCAAAACAAATGATTTTGCGCGGTCGTACATAGAATAGGCCACGTTGTTCCACCGGGGCATACGGTAAACGGGCAGTTCCATAATAAAATAACCGCGCTCGCGGCTTTTAAGTATAAATTTAAATACCCAGGCCACTACTACTGCCGATACCAGGCTGAATACATACATGCCCGTTAATGCCAATCCCTGTAAATTGAACAGCCACCATACATTACGGTTAGGCACAACCAGGGCAATAAGCAAGGTATAAACCGGCAAGCGCGCCGAGCAGGTTACCAGCGGAGTAACCATAATGGTGATCATGCGGTCCTTCCAGTTCTCGATATTGCGGGTACTCATAATGGAGGGCACCGCGCAGGCAAAGCCGCCAATGAGGGGCACAACCGATTTACCGTTCAAGCCAACCTTGCGCATCAGCTTATCCATCATAAAGGTTACGCGCGACATGTAGCCGGTATCTTCCAGAATCGAAATAAACGCGAACAGAATAGCAATTTGCGGTATAAATACCATTACGCCGCTTAAACCCGCTATAATGCCATCAACCAGTAAACTGGTTAAGGGGCCGGTGGGTAAAACCTGGTGCAGCGAATTTTGCAGCCATACAAAGCCGTCGGCTATTAATTGCATGGGGTAGGTAGCCCATGAAAATATAGACTGGAACATAAACAGCAGGATGGCAAAAAACAGCACAAAGCCAAATACTTTATGGGTGAGTACCTTATCTATTTTATTACTTAGTGTTTCATCCTGCGCGGTATCGGGTTTTTTAACGGTATCATATAGCAGGTCGTTAATGAAAGCATAGCGGGCAATCGTTTCGGTACCCTGCGCTTTTTGCGAGTGAAAGAAAAACTCTTTTTCCAGGGTCTCAATACGGCTTGACTGTTCAGTCGACAAAAATTTTAGCGTTTCGTGTTGGTGTGCCAGCTGCAAAGCGAAGTAAGGGTTATCAATATTCAGCTCCTTACTTATACTTTCAATGAGTTGGGGCGCTATGGCATTTACATCAATACTATCTTCCTGTAAGGCTATTTTATTGGCATAGGATACGGCAGCTTTCAATTGGTCTATCCCTTCAATTTTCCTTGCCGATATGGGTACAACAGGAATACCAAGGTTTTTCGAGAATAGGCCGATATCAATATTAATGCCTGATTTTTTGGCTAGATCCATCATGTTCAAAGCGATGATGACCGGGATCTTGAGATCGGCGACCTGGCTGTAAAGCAATAAATTTCTTTTCAGATTGGAGGCATCCAATATAACAATAACAAGGTCGGGGCTTAACGGGTTTGCCTTATCGGCTAATACAGAAAATACAATGGATTCGTCCTGGCTTTTTGGGTAAAGGCTGTAGGTGCCGGGCAGGTCAACAATTTCGGCTTTGCGGCCATCAGGCAACTGGCAGTACCCAACTTTTTTTTCAACGGTAACCCCCGGAAAATTTCCTATTTTTTGATTTAACCCGGTTAAGACATTAAAGAGAGTTGATTTACCGGTGTTTGGATTTCCTACAAGCGCAACTCTTATATCGGCTTTCAATTATTTAAAACTATTGTAATATAATAGTCGATGCTTCACGTTTACGTAAACTTAACTGGTAGCCCGATACATTTACAGCAATAGGGTCGCCAAGGGGGGCAATACGGTCAACTCTTATCTCTTCGCCGGGCAAACAACCCATTTCCATTAGTTTAACTGACATTTCGAGGTCAGTAAACTCTTTTACGATACCTTTTTCTCCGACTTCAAGTTGTGAAAGCTTCATATTTTATTTGTTAACAAAGCAAATGTATGGCTTATTTATATTAAATCCAAATAAGAATGAGCGATTTTTCAGGATATAAATCGGGTGTAGTTATACTGTCATTATTTAATAAAAATTTACTAAGGCGCACAACTAAACGGCAAAAAATACCGTTATTATATATGTAGGCGCAAGCTTACATATGTGATAAGGTTTAGGTTGAAAGCCCCCAAGCAGCGAGTGTACGGGGGCTTTTATTTTTCTGCAACCTTAAAAAAACTATCTATCTTCGTCAAAAAAACAGTTTATATTTAGTAGCCCGCCAATTTTAATGCTTTATAAATTTTCTCTCTCCATTTTACTCATCTCTGTTTGCAGTTTTGCTGCAAAAGCAAATTTCAATTTTGATATTCGCTGTACGGAAGCTTATAAGGATATATTTCACCTTAAATTAAATGACGCGAGATCAATTATAAGGGAAGAAAAAAAGCAAGGCCCGCAAAATGGGATCCCTGGTTTACTGGATAATTACATCGACTACATCACCCTGTTAATGTCTGACAATAAAGCGGATTATGACAGGCTAAAAGATAATCAATCCGGCCGGATTGATGAGTTGGAAAAAAACGATAAAAACTCACCCTATTACCTCTACGCCCAGGCCGAGGTTTATTTACAATGGGGAATAATAAAGGGAAAGTTTGGTGATTATTATCCTTCATTCTGGGATTTAAAAAAAGCCCGGAGCCTGCTTAATGAAAATATGGCGAAGTATCCGGATTTTCTGCCCGCTCAAAAAGATGCGGCAATGATAGATGTTATTTTAGGCGTGCTGCCATCAAATTTAAAAACCTTAACAAAACTACTTGGGATGAGCGGAAATGCCCAATCGGGCATTTCCCGGCTTGAAAAGCTAAGAGCAGAGATCGGCACTACTAAATACACCCTTTATACCGATGAATTAACCTTTTCTTTATGTTATTTGCATTTGGATGTTTTGCATACAGCGCATAGTTACGACCGCCTCATGTTGTATGTGAAGGATATGGACAACAGCGCGTTGAAGGACTATTTAAATGGTTATGTGGCTGCAAAAAACGGTTATAATGATGAAGCAATAGAATACTTTACGCGTAGTCAAACTCAGCAACAATTTGTTATACCTACTGCAACTTATATGTTAGGGTACGCTAAACTATGCCGAAGAGACAGCGATGCCAATTTTTATTTACTCCGTTACATAAAGGAGTACAAGGGCCCTAAATTTATTAAGGACACTTACCTTAAATTGGCCTACTATTATCTGTTAAACAACGACTTGCCGAAATATAATTACTATTTAAATATGGTGCGAACCGCCGGATATTTAACCGATGAAAAAGACAAACAAGCCTTGAGGGAGGCAAATGATTCGCCGCCGAATATCGATCTGTTAAAAGCCCGGTTAGATTATGATGGCGGTTATTATAACAAAGCCTTAATACAATTAAAGGACAAGCAATTAACTGATTTTAAACTATTACGCGACCAGGTTGAATATATCTACCGGCTTGGCAGGGTATATGAAAAAACGGGGAAGTTTAATGAAGCTATTGCCAGTTATCAAAAAGCCATAAACCTGGGCAAAACAACACATTATTACTATGCCGCGAATGCCGCATTGGGTGCCGGGAGTATTTTTGAAGAAAAAAAGGATTACAATAAAGCCGCGTATTATTATCACCTGGCACTTGATATGAAAAACCATGAATATCAAACCAGTATTGAATATGAAGCAAAATCGGGTTTAGAGCGCATTCGCCAATAATACTATTGATCGGGTTCTTTCGTATAACGAAAATGGCTTTCTATAGCGGCCCGGTGATGTTGGTTTACTGTTTTTTGTAAATTATCAAAATCAAAATCATGATTAGTTCCGCAATCTTTCATGTGAAAATAAACAGATGGCCGTGAACTTTCAAAATACTCTATTAAATTACTGCTCCATATTAATTGTGTGTTCCCTTTAATTTTAGGAACGATATGGGCAATGCCTTCTTCAAATTTGATGTGCCGTATATGGCTGCTTTCTAATTTTCCCTGCGGAAAAAAAAGTAACAGGTTGCCCGGTTCGCCTAATATTTCTGCGGCATAATTCAAACTTTCTTCTATAGAAAGTTTACCCGGGTCAATTGAAAAACTACCCATATAACGCAGCCACGGATTTTTTTCCATCTGCTTTTTTACTGACATAATATACAGCTTTTTCATTCCACGCCCCTTCATCAGTACTTTATTGCATAGGTAAAAACCCAAAAAGCCATCCAAAAAGCTAAAATGATTACACATTAACAGGTAAGAATGGCCGGGCTTTACAGGCGTTTCACGAATGACCATTTTATTATAGAATACCTTAAAATATACGCCCAGTAACCCTGCGGCAAATTTTAATAAAAAGAATGGTAGTGGTTTCGACTTAATAATCATAGCAACAAACCGGCTAATGCTGAAACAAAGCTTTGATTGATCATTTCATGATTTTCTTCTAAAATTACAATTTCGGCTTGTTTAAATTGCTTAAAAAATTTATTGCCTATTTTGGGCGGATACATTTTATCGCGTTTGCCAAATATAAAAATGCACTTTATAGGATACTCTTCCAGCATTTTTATCAACTTGGGTTCGTCGGTGCCTAAAAAACGCAGATAGGTAAAGCAGGCGTACAAATTAAATCTCAATTCGGGTGTATTGATCTCCTTTAATAAAATGTCACGGCCAACATCATCTACCAATCTTAGCCTTTTAACTAAGCGGAGCACATTGATCAGCGTACTTTCATTTAAAGCCACCTTCTCCAATATTTTATTCCCGATTTTATTTTTACTGAAATATTTTACAAGCCTGCCCGGATTGATGGACGATGGCGCGGCAACAATATATTCATTGATCCTGGGCGCCAGCTCTTCAACTATCGCTGTTGCATAATGAGAACCCATAGAATATGAAATGACCGAGAAACGATCAATATGTTCCTGTTCACAAAACGCAGTTACCAGGCTGGCCAACTCTTTTTTGCCCAGGCCTTTTTTTATAGTTTGCAGGCTTTGGTCCTTTAGCCGCGTTAATTGATGAAAGAACAGATCGAAGCCATAAAAGGTGTATTTTGATCCTAGGTCATGTTCCAGGGCCTTAAATTGTTTACCGTGCATACCAAAGCCATGAAAACATAACATTTTATGTTCACCCGCGCCAAATTGATAATAGTGAAGCTTAACCGTTTCGTTTTCGAAGAAATGCTGGGTCATCTTTCAATGATTGCTATAGCCCAAACATAATCTCCGTCATGCGATATGGTTAAACTAATTTTATATTTATCGGGATGCTGGTAAAGAGTAACAGTTGGGCGGCCGGCAGTTTTTTCCCTGGTTATTTCAATTTTATTCCAGCCTAATACTTTACTATTTAATTGTTTTACAGCTTTATAAACCGCCTCTTTGGCCGCCCAGGTAGAAGCGTACCGTAAAAGGCTATCGTTAAACTGTTCGCAGTAAGCTATTTCGGCAGCAGTATAAACTTTCTTTTTGAACAGGTCGGTTAAGGAATTGCGAAAAACAGGCATAAAAACCAAGTCGTTGCCCACTGCAAATTTATTATCGATGCCGCATTCGGTAAGCGTTGTTAAAATTTCATTCTCCATCTATTGCTATACCCATAATATTAAACCCGCCATCCACAAAATGAATATTGCCGGTTACTTTTTTTGAAAGATCAGAAAAATAATATAGGGCCGTATTACCCACATCGCCGGCATCAATATTTCCGAGGGGCGCTGTAAATTTACCCATTTTTCTAAGTTTGCGCACACCATGTATAGCTCCTGCAGAGGTTGTCATGACCAAGCCCGCTGATATGGCATTTACCCTAACTTGTTTCTCCCTGAAATAGCTGGCCAGGTACAGCACAATATTTTCGAGCGCGGCTTTGTTAATTGCCATGCCCGCGTAAGGAGGAAATACCCGCTGGGAGGCGTTATAAGTTAATGTTAATATGGATGCATTTTTAGCAAGTAAAGGCTCGGCTATCCGGGCTATCCTTAAAAGCGAAAAAGCGCTGATATTAAATGAATCCATAAAATCGTCGAACGGAATATCGATGTACGAAGGTGGGGCTTCATTGCTGCCCGGCAGGCTGTAACACATTACCTGCTGGCTGCCAAAAGCAACGCCATGTAAAATATAATCAATAGGGCCCAGCCCTTCATAAACGGTTTTCAGGAATAAATTTATATCAGTATCATTCCTTACGTCAACTTCGACGGCAAAGCGGGTATCCATACCCAGTTTCTCCATCAGATGCAATACTTCACCCTTTGTATCGGCAACATAGCTTAACGCCACTTTACAACCTGATTGATGAAGTTTTAAATCAACATCATAAGCAATTGAGCTGTCATTCCTGACGCCAAAAACAACGGCCACTTTATCTTTATTGTCGATCATTAATTATCTTTTGATATGGCCATAGCACTATTTGTGCCACCAAAACCATAATTTAAACAAACTATTTGGTTTATTTCTTTTGTCACCGTTTCCTGCGGAATTAAATGACGGTATGCTTCAGCCGGTTTCATAGAACCCTTCCAACCCTCTTTCATTTGAAAACCTTCCAATTCCGGGTTCAGCGTATCAGAATTTATACACGGCAATACCTGCTGGTTTTCGAGCATCAACAATGCGGCAATAAATTCTACCGATCCTGCCGCGCCCAGCATATGCCCAAATTGCGATTTAGGCGCCGAAATATGATAACCTTCGTCACCCAACGTATCGGCAACGCTTATTAATTCAATAATATCACCCACCGGAGTAGCGGTGCCATGCACTTTAACCACATCGGGTTTAATTCCGGGAACGCCGTTCACCAACCCCTTCCATAACCTCCTTTGTCCTTCGTATGAAGGGTAGAACATATTGCCATCGCCGTCAGAATTGTTGAAATATTCGTCAATTACGGCGTAAATTTTTGCGCCCCGTGCCTTTGCCATCTCATACTCTTCCAGTGCAACAATACCCGCGCCAAACGAACATACAAAACCATTACGGTGCAGATCAAACGGACGCGAACTTTCAGCAGGACTAAAACCCTTGCTCAATACCTGCATGGCATCAAAACCAATAAAAGTTTCAAGTGCCGTGCCTTCAACCCCCCCGGCTATTACACGGTCTTGCAGGCCAAATTTTATCAGGCGGTAGGCGTAGCCAATATTCCCCAGACCCGTTGCACAGGCGGAAATTATTGATTCGCAAACACCTTTATTTTTTATCAGGCAGGATATATTAGCGGCCTCGCGGTATGACATTGTCCTGTCTACAGTGTGGGAGCCGGCAATGCGCGATTTTTTCCCCATTTCAAAAAAGGCATGCCATGCATGTCGCGAAATCACATTGCCGCCGCCGCCTGATGCTACCACTACCCCTGTTTGTTCCGATTCGGTTTCTGCATTGGTCCACCCCGCCATTTTAATCGATTCGAGGCTGCCGGTCATGGCCCAGATACTGCCCAGGTCGGCGGTAGATAAATTAATATCTGGTACCCGCCCGCGGTGGTCAATATAAGTTTCAGGGTAATCTGATAAAGATGTAGGGTATATAGCTTCAAGGCCCGATTCTTCTTCGGTAATATAGCCAGACACTACCGACCGGATCTGTTTATGGTAAACCGCAGCCGCTGGCCATTCCCTTATCAGGCTTTTGCCTGTAAACATTTTTTCATTAAAAGCGCCCAAGTTTTCGCAACCAGGGAAAACCCCTCCCATACCCACAACCGCAACTTTTCTTCCAGGTACGCCCATAATCAGGATACTCCTCTTGCTTTTGCTTTTATTATCAGGTCAACAACGTCTTTCACTGTTGAACCAAGTGAATCTATATCATCATCTTCAAATTCAACATCAAATTTCTGCTCAACCTTTGCAGCAATATTGATCAATTCGGTAGACGGCATGTTCATATCTGTTAGAAAATCCGTTTCTTCTGTAACATTTTCTAACCGGGAAGGGTCAACTGTTCTCACTGTTCGAAGAACTTCTATTATCTCGTCAACTATTTCTTGTCTTTCCATTATTTATATCTGTTTAAAAACTTCTTTTTTTATGGCCCGGCCTGTAATGTCAAACAATTCGGCTACCAACTTAAAATCTTTGCTAATATCATAATTTAATAGCCTTTCCTCGGTAAAATCGCTGAAATAAGCATCCAGGTCTAAATCTTTGGGTACTTTATATATCCTGCCATCACAAACCATTTGCCGCCATTTATAAGATTTAATATTGGCTATGCTTATAAACCTGTCGCCAAGTTCTATATAATAATGAAAGTTTACCTGGCCTACACTTATAAAAGCCGGGATAAAATTTTCTTTTAATACATCGGGAAGACAATTTAGTTTGCGGCACTCTAAAAAAGCACAGCACGATACGATGCTTGCCAGAGCGAATGCCTCGATCTGGTCAACTCCCCTGAACACATCAAAATGGTCCTCAACATCCCTTTCAGTCGGCGCGTAGCCTGCCACAATACCCTTGTTGGGCGAATGCCAGTAATAAGCATCAATTAAAAGCTTTGTGGGCCCGTGCAGCATAACCCTGCCGGGGTTAAGCCCAACAAAATTGCCGTTAGTTATACGATTTAACAGTTGCTCGTCTGTTTCTTCTGTCATAGTAAACCGCCGTTGACATGGATGTTAGTTCCGTTAATATAGGAGGCCTTATCCGATAATAAAAATTCAATAATTCCTGCAACTTCATCAGTGCTGCCGAAGCGTTTTGCAGGGATCATTTTTAAATACTTTTCTTTAAACTGCTCCGGTATAGATTGCGTCATATCTGTTTCAATAAAACCCGGCGACACGCTGAATACCCTGATCGAATGTCCTTCATCGCTGGTAGCTGCCGCTTCCTGGGCCAAAGACCTGGATAGCGCCGCCAGCCCCGCCTTTGTAGCAGCATATACTGCTTGAAAAGCGTTCCCTGTTTCGCCAACAATTGAGCTCATGTTAATAATTACACCCGTTTTATTCAAATTAAATATTTTCATGGCGGTTTTACATATCATGATAGGGGCCTTTAAATTAATATTGAGCATCTTATCAATATCATCCTCGGGCTGATAGATCAATGATTTATCGAAGGTTACACCGGCGTTGTTCACTACCGCGTAGAGGGAATCGCCATGTTCTTTTTTTAATTGTTTACAAAAGGCAGTTAGTTGTTCGGGGTCAGCAAAATCTGCACATAAAAGCTGGCTGCCCGGTTCAATATGCGTAAAGCTTTCGGGACTGGAAGCATGAAGAATTAAAGAGTATTCTGCCGATAATTTTTTTGATATTGCCAGCCCCAGCCCCCTGCTTGCCCCGGTTATCAATACCTTTTTCTTATTCATTTACTAATGCGTGCAAAGTTTAAATTAATACCAAACTTACTATTTTTTCTTAAACGTCTGAGCATATTTTTGAACTACAGGTACAGTAGGCAAGACTTATTTATCAAAATAATAACTATGTTAGGCAGTATATTTAGCTATTAATTTAGATATTATTGATGAGTGATATAAAAGCAGAATTGTATACGCGCTGTGCCGACTATATTAAAATGCGAATGGAGGCTGCCGAACAAGGAATTAAGGAAGCGCAGCAGGCATCAACGGAAGATACCAAAAGCAGCGCCGGTGATAAGTATGAAACCGGCAGGGCCATGATGCAGCAGGAAACCGACCGTAATATGCAGCAGTTAAGTGAGGCCAATAAACTCAGGGTTGCCTTAAACTCTATTGGCACCGGCACCCATACAACTGTAGCTGAAGCGGGCAGCGTGGTTTATACCAATAACGGTAATTTTTACCTGGCCATAAGCGCGGGGAGTTTATTGGTTCACGGGGTTATATATTTTGCAGTTTCGCCGGCTTCGCCAATTGGTTTAAAATTAAAAGGGCAAAAAAAGGGCGGCGAATTTACCCTGAACGGAAAAACTTATAAAATAGAACGGATCATTTAAACCTATGCTGATACTTCTTCAACCGGGGCTTCATAAGTGACCTTTGCGGGTTCGCGTTGTGTAACCACTCCCTCAAAATATTCTTCATATTTTGCATGATTGGTTTTCATTGCCTTATCCCAAAAGTTAAAATACAAACCATAATTATACCTTACAAACTTATGGTGCATATTATGATGGGTAGAGGTATTGTGCCATTTAAATATTTTATGTGTGGCAAATCCTTTCGGAAAAAATTCATAACCGATATGGCCCAAAACATTTAAAACTGTTGAATAAAAAAAAAATATAACAATAGCCGATCCATGGCAAGGAATAGTAAAGGCGATCAGTGGAGCAATGCCTACATTAACAAAGGCTTCGACCGGATGAAAAGCATAAGCAGAGAAAGGTGTTGGGTTGTGCGATAAATGGTGTGTTTTATGCGACCATTTGAAAAGTGGTTTCCAGTGCAAAAACCGATGGGTCCAGTAAAAATAGGTATCGTGTATAACAATTGTAAGCAATATACTTAAAAAATACCAGCTATATCCGTATTTACCAATGGGATTATAAACAAGTGTATAGCTATGCTTAATTGCCCATATTAAAAAAATGATAACTGTGCCAAAAATAAGAATTGTAGAAATGGAATACTTTATGTCGCGGATGGTATGCTTGTTTTCCGCATAGCGTTGCTGAATTTTTGCGTGCCAGTATTTTTTTTTATTCCGGGTATAAAAAAAGAGATAAAACGGCCCTGCAAATAATAAATATACGATCCCGGTAAATATTATTATCTCAAAGTTCTTGTTGATCAATAAGATCAGCCACTTTACTGTATTTGCTATTGACGAGATAAGGTGCATATTTAACAGTAAAAGTAAAATTAAAACGCATCGGGAACAAATTTGGGCGTTATTTCTACCTTTTAAATATTTATTTACATTTGTTTACAGTGTAAAACTAAGCACTAACTATTGAAAATTTAACTATGCAAACAAAAAACCGTATCTACGCGCTGGATACGATAAGGGCAACAATGATGTTAATAGTAGTTTTTGCTCACGCCGGACTTACTTACGCAGTTACAAATTTTGGCAGTAACTGGCCAATTAAAGACCCGCATAACACCAATGCATTATTTGATTTTTTGGCAGCTTTTACGCAATCAACTTGTATGTCGGTACTGTTTACTGTATCCGGCTTTTTAGCGGCAATGCTATTTATTGAACGCGGCCCTGAAAAGATGATATTAAACCGGTTAAAACGAATTGTTTTGCCTTTGGCGATAGGGCTCTTGCTAATATACCCGGTAGTGGTTCTTATTTTTTCTTATTTTATTTTAACAACCACTCACCAAGTAAATACATTTTCGGCATTAATTGAAACTTTTAATAACGCCGCGTGGAAAAATTTCAACACCATGCATTTATGGTATTTGTATTTTCTGTCTTTTTTTTGTGTTGGCGGCTGGGGAATTTCCCTGCTTTGTAAAAAAATATCCCCCAAAATATCCGCTACTATCAACGCGGGCTTTGGGGCTATCTTCCGGCTTAAATTGGCCCCGGTTTTATTTGCAGTGGCCACTTATCTATTGTTTTGTGTGCAACGGAAAGGTTTTATTGATACCTATTTAGGTTTTTCAATAATTACCTTGATAATTGTGCAACACGCCGTTTTTTTTGCATTTGGCTGGTTACTATACCATCAAAAAGAACACATTGACAGATTCAAAAAAAATGATCGGCTTTTCGCTATTATAGGAACATTATTATTTATTATACACATTGGCATCTTCGCTGTGAAACCCGGTATAGAAAAGACCTCCGGATTATATATATTCGCTGCTTTAAAGGCCCTTTCTTTATGGTTTTTGGTATTTGGTATAATAGGTTTATTTTTAAGGGGTTTTAATACCTATTCACCGGTTGCCCGCTATATGTCGGATGCCTCATACTGGATATATATAGCGCATTTGCCAGTAGTGATGTTTTTCCAGGTCCTGTTGATCAACTTTGATCTGAATGCATTTATCAAATTCCTAATCGTTATTTCTGCTACTTTTATTGTCGTATTAATTACTTATAACTTTATGGTAAGAAATACCTTTATCGGTAAATTTTTGAATGGGAAAAAATATGCACCCGGTTTATCGAATGCAAACCAGGCAAAAGCAGGCAGTCTAAGTGTTTAGAGGATACTTCCCGGATTCAGTGCTCCTTCAGCAGTTGCACTATTTTTTTGTTGCTAAAATAGTTTATACGTGTTCCTTGATCAAAGATTTTCTCGTAGAGGCATTTATTTTTTCTTCTTTAGATACAGCTGAGTTTTTAGGTATGTCTTTGCCTAGTTTCCTTGCAATAACTTTATCAAAATTATCCTCATAATGAGGATGATTGGTGTGCATGATCTTATCCCAAAAGTTAAAATATAAACCGAAGTTATATTTAACATTGGTATGATGCATATTGTGGTGGGTGGCGGTATTAGACCATTTAAAAAATTTATTGCGTATAGATTTGGGTGCCATTTCGTAGCCCAGGTGCCCAAAAACATTTAAAAACATTTGATGAATTAAAAAAATAGCTATTGCTGATATATGAGCCGGAATTGTAAACGCAATTAATGGCACAATGCCGACTTGAACAAGGGCCTCAATAGGGTGAAAGGCATATGCAGAAAATGGTGTAGGGTTATGCGTTAAATGGTGCGTTTGGTGCGTCCATTTAAAAATCTTCTTCCAATGCAAAAGGCGGTGTGTCCAATAAAAATAGGTATCATGTACAACAATCATTAAAAATATGCTGAAGAAATAATAAACATACCCGTATTTATCAATGGGTGTATAAATTAGGGTTAAACCATGCTTTTTTGCCCAGGCTATAGGAAATACAACAATACCAAAAACAATAAGTGACGAAAAGGAGTATTTTATATCACGAATGGTATGTTTATATGAAGGAAAATTTACCTGAATTTTTGCTTTCCAAAGCTCTTTCCGTTTCCAAAAATAAAAAACGAAGTAAAGTCCACCAGCAATAAAAATGTATGAAAAAAGGCCAAATACTATAATTCCGGTATTATCACTGATAAATGAGCCTATAGATCTTATTGCGTTGGATATTAAAGAAAACATGTGCATATCGGGGCAAAGATATTACTAAAAACCTCTTGCTAAACATTTTTTTGAGTGTTTTGTGTTGTTATTGCTCCTGGTTAATGCTTAACTAAAGCTAGTTAATTGCGGCCATCAACTGCTAATCCTAAGCCCGGTTTATGGTCTAACACGTATTTTCCGTCTTTAAATTCAGGTATTTTATAGGGGTTATTGACAGTTAAAAACGGACCGTCAATATCTGCCCAGTCGCATTGAGGGGCAAGGGCTGCCGCGGCCAGCGAGGCGCAACTGGTTTCGCTCATGCAGCCTATTAACACCTTTAATCCGAGTTCCCCCGCTTTAACTATCATTTGCCGCGCCTCATACATTCCTGCCGATTTCATCAGCTTAACGTTTATGCCATGATATACGCCTTTGGCTTTTTCAACATCGGGTAAACGCTGCACCGCCTCATCGCCAATAATGGGTATGGGGCTATGTTCGGTTAGCCAGGCGTTGCTGTCAATATCAGTTTTCAGCATGGGTTGTTCAATCAAAACAACCCCTTGTTCGTGCAGCCAGTATAATATATCCAGGCTTTTTTTGCGGTCCGTCCAGCCCTGGTTGACATCCGCATAAAGCGGTAAATTAGTTACTGAGCGAATGGTTTTTATCAGTTCTTTATCATCATCCCGGCCCAGCTTTACCTTTATTACTTTAAACCCTGCGGCTTCCTGTACTTTTTTGATAATCATTTCGGGGGTATCAATCCCAATAGTTAAACTCGTTACAGGCATTAATTGCGGGGTGCTGCCTGCGAGTTGCCAGCAGGGTTTATTTAACAGTTTTCCTTCCAGGTCATGCAAGGCAATATCAATGCCCGCTTTAACTGCCGGGTTGCCGGGGGCTATGCTGTCCAGGTAATTAATTATTGCCGCGAAATCAAAGGGATATTTAAATTGAGCGGTATCAACCTTGTTCAAAAAAGCAGCAGCGCTGGCCGGGCTCTCGCCCATATAAGGCACCATGGATGCTTCGCCGTACCCGGTATAACCTTCATGTATGAGTTGAACCAGCATTAGCGGGGTTGAGGTGCGTGAGAATTTAGCTATCGTAAACGGATGCCTGAGTTGCAGTTCAAAGGGTTGATAAGTCAGCTTCATGTTATAAAACCAAAGCTAAATTATTCTTTTTAAAATGATGGCTATCTTTGCCGCCATGCCGCCAAAAATATATTCACCATTTGATGCCTCCAACTTTAGCAATAAAACCTGTTTCCTAACCGGCGAAGTTCTTGATAGTGAAGAAGAAAAAATACAGGTCTTCCCCCAATGGTTAATGAGCCTGTACAACCTGGAAGATCAACCATTCAAGTTGCTGGATGAAAGTATGGCTACTTATAAGGATATGAAACTGCCGTGCTCAGCAGCGGTTAATGAGGCTTACCTGGAGCCTTTAGAAGCCGAAATTTCCGCGGCGTTTAACAGGGGTTATGAGGCGGTTAAAGCCGTTGATGAGCTAAAATTATTCCAATGGGCCGGTAAGCTGTTGTACGGAATAATTTTTAACGAAATACAATCGGGTATAAAACAACAATACACGCAAGGCGAGGAGTTTAATATTTCGCAATCCATCATTCATAAATTCAGCAATCTGCACCTGATGCTGCAAAGCATTAATTTACCCATTGTATTTGAGGATTTTAAACCTTTCAGCCTGTTTTTATTTAAGGTGAATAACAATGAGCAGGAATTTGGCTACCGCGATGAGATCAATACACTCACTTTCGCATTGCGGATAAAGGATTTTGGCCTCATCATCTGCTTCCAGGATAACGGCGCTAATCGCCATTATCACCGGGAAATATTGGAAAAAATTGAAAATCAAACCCTGCATCCTATTCAGTTTGAAGAGTTTAGCGGGCGGGTATTTTATTCGGCCTACCTGTTTAACCGCTTGCCCGAGTATAATATTTTGCCAGTAGGCGATGAAGTATACATTGAGGCTATGCCCTTGCGCGGAATGAGCAGCAAGCCTTTATTTGACCATTGGCAAAATAAAATTTACGGACAGGTATTGGAGAATTTCTGGAAAAACTGGGGTTTCCTGTTGCTCGAGATCATTAAAAACCCCGAACAACCCATGAGTTTTTTATTTAATGCCGATGGCGAATTTAATGCAGGTGCGATTGAATTGCCATTGTAATTTGCTGTACAAATATAGGCACTACTTTAGGGTTAAGAATTATAGTTATAAATACCCCGCACAACGCGCCGAACAGGTGAGCATCATGGTTAATATTATCTCTTGAATACCTGGAAGCATAACTGCAATAAACCAAATACAAAACACCAAATATGATGGCCGGAATAGGGATAGGCAGCGGCATGATCAGCATCATACTCATTGGTGAGTATAGGATATAGCTAAATATTACCGCGCTTATTGCCCCCGATGCGCCCAGGCTATTGTACCAAAAATCGTCCTTATGCTTTACAACAGATGGGAGATCGCTGAGCACTAAACTTGCCATATAAAGCAGGCCAAACTGCCAATGGCCAATAGTTTGTTCGAGTTGAAACGCAAAGAAATAATAAGACAGCATATTGAAAATCAGGTGCATCCAATCTTTATGTATTAACCCGCTGGTAATTAAGGTATAAACATTAGTGCCCCGATATACACTGTAAGGATGAAGCATTAATTTACCATACAAATTCTCGTTCGAGAATGCCAGTAAAGTGGTTATAATAGTAATTATAAATATAAACGTTGCTACAGGTGCTTCCATTATTTCAGATCAAGTTTGGTTGGCGCCACTATTCGGCCAACGGGGTAGCGAAGATATGTTTTTTCGGAATAAGGCGAATTGCGGTAAACAAAATTTAATTGTGCCGATGCACTGCCCGCCAGCCTCGGGTCCTTTGCTTTTTCATCATCCAGTTTTTTGCGCAATTCAGGGTCTTTCGTTAACAGGTCAGTGGCAACATCTTCAAACACATAAGCCGAATAACCTTCCTTCTGCCCCAAAATAGAATCGAAAAAATTCCACGCAAAAAACGAATCAACCCCTTGCGGTTCCAGCGTTTCAACAATATAGCGGTTAAGTGCCTGGTTAGTATAAACCACGTAATCGCCGGCATAAAATTTAACGGCCATATCCGTTGGGTTAACCTGTACATCCGTATGCAGATAGTGGCCCTCATAGGGCCTGGGCGCGGTTTTATAATCGCCTATATAATACATTTGTAAATTCAGCGTGGTATCATGTGCTAATCGGCCCATAACAATATTATTTAGCTTAAACAACTCAATAATTTTACCCCAGGCCTGGGGTATTATGTAGGCCTGCGGCTTATCGGCCGTAATGGTGGCTTTATAGGTATTATAGTTTTTAATTATTTTGGTGTAAGGCTTGCTGCGGTCATAAAACAAACGCGGCAACCCGCTTACCCCGCTTGTTTTATAGCCCGACGCATATCCTTTAAAAGTTATGGTATCGGCCTTTGTGCGGTCAAGTTCCCAGTTAAGGGCAAATGTTTTTTGCCCGCTTACCTGCTCATCGGCCTCTTGCTTTAACCTGCCTATTAATTTCGCGTCGCGCTCATTAATAGCTACCAGGTTTTGCATAAAATCATAAGTGGCATACACCCTTTTATCAAAGGGCTTTAACATATGTGTTTCTGTAATGTAGCTAATAATGTTGTGTTGCGCAGTGTAGCCGGTGGCATAGCGGGGTGTTTCCAAATAACCCACAATACCCGCATCGGGGTCGTCGCCGCGCATACCCTCCACATAAGGTATCATTTCATAGCCATTCAATTTCATCCGCCTATACAATTCAGGCGATAATGTTTTTGAAGTATATTCAGCCAGTATTGGGTTTTGTTTATCCTTTTGGGTTTCTATCAGGGTCATTACATATTGGTAATCGGCTCCGTCGCTGGTATGGTTATCTAAAAATATTTCAGGTTTCCAGGTGTTTATTATTTGCTCTAAAGCATAGGTGTTCCGGCTGTCGCCTTTAATAAAGTCCCGGTTCAGGTCCAAATTGCGATAATTGCCCCTGAAACCATAACTGGCTGGCCCGTTTTGGTTAACACGGCTAAGGCCCCGGTTTAAACAGCCGTCGATATTATATACGGCTACTATACAGATCACCACATTTTTGGGCAATGTGTGTTTTTTAAGCATATCGCGGGCAAACAGCATACTGGCATCAATACCTTCCGGCTCGCCGGGATGAATGCCGTTATTGATGAGCAGTACACACTTGTTTTGCTTTTTGATAATTGCCGGATCAAAAACTTGAGCCCGCGATAAAACAATCAGCGTTAAAGGCAGGCCAACATCGGTAGTGCCGTAATTAAACAGTTTCATTTGCGGGTTTACACGGGCCAGTTTTTTTGTAATACGCAATTATTTCGGGATAGGTAGCCGTATAATTTTTATCCTTACTTAACTCAAAAGGTGTTAGTTGGGCGTTAGCGGCGCTAAAAGCAAAACAGGTTAACAAGGCAAATAAAACAGCTTTCATAAAAATGACTTTAGCAAATATAATTATGCCCTTTTAATATCAAAGGTTTTAATAATTGCCGTCGGCAATTTCGGCCTGTATTTTTTTAGGAAGGCCATTAACTACCATATTGTAGGAATGATCGACCATTTCAAGGAGCTGTTTACGGGTTAGGGGGCCATTCATGAAAACCGTGTTCCACATTTTTTTATTCATGTGGTAGCCTGGTTGCACTTCGGTATAGCGTTCGCGCAACTCGACGGCCAGTTCAGGGTCGCATTTTACATTAAAGCGGTCGCCTTCCTGGAAACTGGTGATCAGGAAAATTTTGCCCGCCACTTTAAACACCAAGGTATCTTCGCCGAAGGGAAACCCTTCGGTAACGGCCGGCTTTAGCAGGCAATGATCGCGCAGTTCCTCTATATTCACTTATAATGTATTTGTTACGCTAATTTATGATATCTAAATTATCTTTACCCAACTATATTTTGCCAATATATGAACTTTTATCCCGCCATAAATTTTACCGTTACCGACCGTTTTTTGCGTTATGTAAAGATAGATACACAATCCGATCCAAATTCAGAAAGTTATCCATCTACCGAAAAGCAAAAAAACCTGGGCAGGATATTGGTTGATGAATTGCAGGAGATAGGCGTAACAGACGCCCATATTGACGAATATGGCTATGTTTATGCAACTATACCTGCCAATACCAGCAAGCAGGACATACCCGTAATTTGTTTCTGCTCGCATATGGATACTTCGCCCGATTGCAGCGGGTTTGGGGTAAAGCCCTTAATTCATAAAAACTATAGCGGAGGAGATATAACGTTGCCGGACGGCCCATCGCAGGTAATACGGATGAGCGAACACCCGGATCTGAAAAACCAGTTAGGCAATGACATTATAACAGCCAGCGGCGCAACCTTACTGGGCGCCGATAATAAAGCAGGCGTAGCCGAAATTATGGATGCCTGTTACCAGCTAATGAACCGTCCCGAAATTAAGCACGGCGCTATACGAATATTATTTACTCCCGATGAAGAAATTGGACGAGGCGTTGATAAAGTGGACATAAAAAAACTAGGCGCATACGCGGGTTATACCATTGATGGTGAAAGCGCCGGGAACATGGAAAACGAAACATTTTCGGCAGATGGCGCGAAACTCATCATACATGGCGTAAGCGCCCACCCGGGTTTTGCAAAAGGCACGATGGAAAGCGCCATAAAAATTGCAGCGGAAATACTTGCCCGGCTGCCATTTGAGTTGTCTCCCGAAGGGACCGAAAATATGCAAGGCTTTGTACACCCGGTTGGTATGGAAGGGCATGTTGAGCAAGCCACCGTAGATTTTATTATCCGCGATTTTGACGAGGATAAACTGGGGGCCCATGCGGATGTTATCCGCAAAATAGCTGGCGAAGTATTGAAAAAATTCCCCAACTCGGGTTATGAGCTGCAAATTAAACAGCAGTACCCTAACATGAAGGCAATGTTAGATAAACACCCGCAAATTGTGGAGTATGGCATGGAAGCTATCAGGCGCGCCGGTTTAGAGGCCAGGTTATGCAGCATACGTGGTGGTACCGATGGCTCCCGGCTATCGTTTATGGGTTTGCCCTGCCCCAATATTTTTGCAGGCGAGCACGCTTTTCATAGCAAGCAGGAATGGGTATCTGTACAGGATATGCAAAAGGCGGTAGAAACCATTTTGCATTTATGTATGATTTGGGAGGAAAGGGAGGTAAAAGGTAAAAGCTGAAAGGTAAAAGGTTATTTGCATCATGCCATTTGATCCAATTGATTATTGGCGGCTATTTATGAAATGCAATTTTTAACCGAACTGTTTTTGATTGCGCGGCCCCGATCCATTTAGGGCCGTTTTTTATTATTTGTATCGCTTTATCTAGCATGGCTCTATTGCTGTTTGTTATCTGTATAGAATGTATCTTTCCATCAGATGTTATATTAACATCTGCTGCAAGTTCGCCGGTTGTCCCGTTGGGCATTATGGCTGTACGGTCAAGATAGGCCTGGTATTGTTTCCAGCCAATTACGGGCATTGGTTTTGTAACAGTACCTTTTACACCCGTTTTTGCCGCCTGGTTGCCATAATCATTCACCGTCTGCGCTTTTTCAATAATATCAGCAGGCAGGTTTTTGGTGGCCTTTGCTACATTGCCCCCAACAAAGTCCTTACCATTTATTCTTACTTTGGTTACCTGCTTGCCCTGGGCGGTTATATTGCCATTACTACCTACATTCAAGCCATCCATTTTTTTCAATAGCTTTTCAACGCTATCCGTTTTTGTTACCGATGACGCCACGTTGTTGCCGGTGATCGCACCCATATCCCCTTTTACCACTCTTTTTTTGCACAATGCCGCTATTAGCGGCCCCCTTCGCAAGCGTCTTGTTATCCGGAACCAATTCAATTTCTAAATTATCCCGGTCCTTAACCTGAACTTGCTGAGGTTCGTAACCTTCCTTGTTCACTTCTATCGTTGCGTGCCTTGCCCGCATTACAGTTGTAAACGATCCGTCAACGTTTGTTTTTATGCCCTGGTCGGTTCCGTTAATGATGATGGGCACGCCGGGTAATAGAACGCCGTTTTTCTTATCTACTACTTTGCCGGTGATCGTATGCGGAACATTGGCATCCGCCACCCCCGCGGCTTTGTTTAATGCTGTGGTATCGGTAAGTTTTTGAGTGCCAATAGTGGGTATGCTCAACTCCTTCAGCATGTTGTCCACGGTTTTGTTCTGCTGTGTTTTATATTCGGCAATTTTATAGTCCACTGTATCGGCCTTAAATACAGTTTCGCGACGGGGCGGCGTTTGTTTGATCGCGGCCAATGCAGACGGTGCAGATGCTTTAACCTCCGGGGCACGGTATCTTGCTATCAAAGCCGGTTTAACTGCCGGGGTAATGGGCACAGCAACCACTGCCCGTTTCGGTTCTTGCGCTTTTTCAACAGTTGCAACGGGATGTACATTTACCGCAACCAAAGGTCTTGACGTTTTGCGCGTTAACCACCAGCCGCCAACAACCAATGCAATTAATAAACAAGCTGCTGCCGGCCAATACCTATAAACAGGGATCACGCGCCGTCTATCCTGTTGCACCCGTTGTTGTATAAGCCGGTCAATAGCATCCAGGTGGGGTTGATGATTTTCATAACCGCTTTCCATTCCCTTTATTGCGTCCATCAAAAACGGGTCGTCTTGCACCTGCCGTTCCAATTCGTACATAGCACGGGCATCCAGTTCCCCGTTTAGGTACTTCCGTATTTGCAATATGTTGGGTTTTTTAGCGCTCACCGTTCTTCTCCATACAAATTTTTAAGTTGCGTTTGCCGTTTTGTATATAACTTTTAACCTCGTTTAAAGTAAAGCCTGTTAGTTCGGTTATTTCTTTATAGCACTTCTCATTCATAAAAAACAGATCGATGCTTTGTTTTTGCGCAGCGGGAAGTTTTTCCATGCACAACTCAAGTGCCGTTAACCGCTGTTCCTTGTTTTCACCTTCAGGATGCAAATCTATGGGCAATTCCATAAATTCATCCAAAGTAATGTGCTGCATTTTTTTTGCTGATCGCAATTTCATTAAGCAATGATTACGACTCAATACATATAACCATGCGCTAAATTGTTTTATATCCTGCTTATTTACTTTATTTATCAGTTCTTCAAAAATCTCCATAACCGCATCCTTGCTTTGTTCGCCATCCTGCAAATACCGGTAACAAACATAATAAACCATGTGGGCATAGTTTTGAAACAGTTCGCCCAGAACAGCCAGGTCGCCGCTTTGACGGTAGCGTTTTAGCAGCGCTCCATCATTATTATTATCCTGTTTTTTTGAGTTGTTTAACCAGGCCATATTAGCGGCTTCAAATTAAAATTTTTTTATGGTTTATGGAAATTGGATAACCGCTGCATCATATCACAAAAAAAAACTATAGTTATGAAAAAGACCTTATTGTTAATGATGGTGTTATTGATCGCCTCGTGCAATAAACCATATACTACCACCCCTTCAAAGACGTTGGTTATTACTGCATCTTCTCAAACCTCTATTTCAAAATTTGTTTTTTTTATTGGAAGAGGCACTACACAGAGAGTGGCTGGTTTTACCTTGTTTAACCTTGCTACCCCGTTTACCTATAACACAACAGTGGCACATGTGGGCGATGGAATTAGCATTACGTTAGTAAATAGCACTAATCAGCCCTTTACTGCTTCCCTTAGCGCCGATGGCGTTGACATACCATCCACGGCGTCGGGTTTAGATAACGACGGTTTATATTACATTGTTTGGAATGCCAGTGTTCCTAATTGACCCCTGCGTTGTAATAGGTTTAAGGTCGTGAAAGATTTCGGCTTGAAAAATAATTTCGGCTTTTCACCCCCGTAACTATCAGAATTTCTGGCTAATAAGTATCTACGGCCCTTAAACTGTACTTTTTGAGTAGTTTAACCAGGCCATATTAGTGGCTTCAAATTAAATTTTTTTATGGTTTATGGAAATTGGATAACCGCTGCATCATATCACAAAAAAAACCATAGTTATGAAAAAGACCTTATTATTAATGATGCTGTTAAGCCTGGCCATGTTCAGGGTAAACGCAAACAGTAACTTACCCGGTGCAGTTATAAAAGTTGTACAAAAAACAATTACAGGTAAAGTAACGGATGAGAAAGGGCTGCCCTTGCCGGGAGCGGTAGTCAAAATAAAAAATAATCTGGCAAGCGCAGTTACTACTGATACACAAGGCAGCTACAAACTGATCTCGCCTGATGATAATGTAATATTAGTTTACTCATTTATAGGCTATGATACACAAGAACAATCAACAAAGGGAAAAACAATTATCAACGTAACTATGGCGCCAACCAATAGCGGATTGCGGGAAGTTGTGGTTGTAGGTTATGGTTCACAACAACGTAAAAGTTTGACAGATGCCATAGGTACTATCAACGCCACTGAGATCAAGAGAAATTCGGTAACTAATTTAACCAACTCCATTGTTGCGCGTACGCCCGGGGTACGTGTTACTGCTCAGGACGCTAATCCCGCCCGTTATCCAACAGGCATAGATATTCGTGGGTTTAGCGGCGCGGCGGGCGGACGGGCGACCCCCGGTAACGAATCTTACAGCCGCATCGTCGAAAATCAATTTGAATCTCCAAAAACCACACCCCTTTCCACCTTCGCGGTTGATGTTGACGCGGCATCATACAGCAATATCCGCCGTTTTATTAACAGCGGGCAGCTGCCGCCAAAAAATGCGGTGCGAATAGAGGAGATGATCAACTATTTTCACTATAACCTGCCTGAGCCTGCTAATGATAAACCTGTTGCTATACAAACAGAACTTTCTGCCGCGCCCTGGAACCCGCAGCACCAACTGGTGCGTATTGGCCTGAAAGCTAAGAACGTAAGCCTTGACAAGCTGCCGCCATCAAACCTGGTGTTTTTACTGGATGTGTCAGGTTCAATGGCCGAGCCTAATAAATTATCCCTTGTAAAACCCGCCATGAAAATGCTGGCCAATCAACTACGGCCTGTTGACCATGTAGCCATTGTGGTATATGCGGGAGACGCGGGTATAAGATTGGAATCGACACCCGGAAATGAGAAAGAAAAAATTAAAGAAGCCATTGACCAGTTATACGCGGCAGGCTCAACTGCAGGGGGCGAGGGGATTAAACTGGCTTACCGGATAGCTAAAGATAAGTTTATAAAAGGGGGCAATAACCGCATTATTTTAGCCACCGACGGCGACTTTAATGTAGGCCCGTCAAGCGATAAAGATATGGAACAATTAATTGAAGATGAACGGGGAAGCGGGGTTAGTATATCTATATTGGGCTTTGGCATGGGTAATTTAAAAGACAGCAAAATGGAGCGTATGGCCGATAAAGGGCATGGCAATTATGCTTACATTGATAATATTACCGAAGCCACAAAATCAATGGTGTCTGAATTTGGTGGCACTTTGTTCACTGTTGCTAAAGATGTGAAACTGCAGGTTGAGTTTAACCCCGCCAAAGTTCAGGCTTACCGCCTGTTGGGATATGAGGATCGCCTACTGCAAAAAGAGGATTTTAACAACGATACCAAAGTGGCCGGTGATATTGGCGTAAACCATACCGTTACTGCTTTGTATGAGCTTATTCCTGTTGGTATAAAGGATAATTTTACCGCAAGCGTCGATCCGCTGAAATATCAGAAACCCGCCGAAGATAAGTTCGTTAATACTTCATCAGAAATAATGACCATTAAGTTCAGGTACAAAGAACCCGATTCGGATGTAAGTAAACTGGAAGCGGTAACGGTGGACGATAAGCCGCTCAATGCTGATAAAACATCTGACGATTTCAGGTTTGCTGCCGCCGTCGCGGAATACGGGATGTTATTACGCGATTCGCAGTTTAAACAAAACTCCAAATTTGATCAACTGATAAATATGGCTAAAAGCGCGAAAGGAAAAGATGACGACGGCTACCGCGCCGAGTTTATACGTTTAGCAGAAAGCACTAAAAATATGATGAAAAGTAGTGAGCTTGCAGCGCGAAATGAATAGTTAAACTATTTCGGATTTCGGATTTTCAATTTCGGATTTATAAAGTTTAACTAAATTCGAAATTCCACGTCCGAAATCCGATATTTCTTTTACCTCAGCTATATTTCTTAGGATAAAATACTTTGCTTAAATTTGAATAATTGAGAGTTTTTGATAAAATATTGCACTAAATAATTATACCATGGATACAATGCTGATACAATTAACCAATCAAAAAGCCGCAGGACTTTTGCGTGAATTGGAAGAACTGCATATAATCAAGGTGCTGAAAGAAAATGCAACTCCTGTAAAGCATAAATTATCTGGCAAATACAAAGGTATTATCAGTAAGGAAGATGGCTTGAAACTCAATGAACACATTAAACAAATGCGTAGCGAATGGAACAGTATCTGATAGATACTAACATCGTGTCTAACTATTTTTCGGCCTCTTTCTCTGTTAAGGGCATGATCTTTATGGACGCGGTTATTGATGCTATACCTAATCTTTCTATTATTACCCATATCGAGCTTCTTTGCTGGAAAACAGATGTAATTACCGAACAAAAAATAAAAAATTTTATTGCTGATAGTCTCGTATTGGATATTGATCCGGATGTAATTGCCCAATGTGTATTATTACGTAAAGGGAAAAAAATAAAAACGCCTGATGCTATAATTGCTGCTACTGCGCTGGCTTATGACTATACGCTTATCACCAATAATGAAAAAGATTTTGCCAACATTAAATCGTTAAGAACGAGTAATCCGATGAATTTGTAAATGACTTGACAAATTGTATTTTACTGTTCCGCTAACAACCCTTCCGTCAATTTCTCAAACTCCGTTTTAAATTGTGTGTAATAAACCCCAGTTCCAGGGCCGCTAAAGCCGGTGCTTATTTTGCGCACATTACCTTTTTTATCAATAATAATAGTTGTTGGAAAGCCTAGGACTTTGGTGAGCATGGGCAAACTTTTGGCAGGGTCGCCGTTTACAGGGGTGTAGCCGGTTAGCAGCAACGGATAAGGTATATTAAAACGGTTCTTTAATTGCAGTATTGTTCTTTGCGATTTCGCAAAATCTTTAGTGCGCTCATAAGCCAGGCCAATTATTTCAACACCTTTTGGGTGATATTTTTTATAGTAGTTAATGAGGTACGCAGTCTCGTCCATACAATTGGGGCACCATGAGCCTAATATCTGTACAATAACCACTTTGTTTTTGAAGCGGCTATCGGTAAGCGAAACTTTATGCCCGCTAATATCCGGGAATGTAAAAGCTATTTTTTTATATCCCGGTTTTAACGCGGTAAGTGAATAGGCATCAGGCAGTTTGGCATTTTCATCACGCACGGCGGTCCAGTGGTCTATGCTGGTAAGGCCCGCGTAATACTTGCCATCGGTTATTTTCCGGCCATTAATTTTACCTGTAAACAAATAATCATGGCCGCCATCAAAGCAGGAAAGGTACAACTCGTTGCCATTTACTACGCCTTCCAGGTAACGGTAATCGCCAGTGGTTGATAAAAAGGTGCCGGTTAATTTTGAGCCTGTTTGTTTAAATTCGCCAACTGTAATATCTTTATTAGCGCCCTCCCCAATCGGCGCCGACCACCTGCCCGTAATATTAAATAAAGGTTTTTGCGTGGTTTTAAAACGCCATATTGTATTGGGCGTAGCTTTAAAGTCCATCGCCACATATTTATCGCCCAGGTTTTTTATCCATTTTCCAACAAGGTTGCCGGCTATAAGCTTTAATTTAAACCCCGAATCAAATAAGGGCATGCGTATAAAAACAGAATCGCCTTTGAGGGTTATATCCGTTACCTTAATTCGCTCAACCCCATTCATCACAGCTATCTGGCTGTGCCCGGCAACATCACTTAATTCAAAATTAAAAGGTATTTCAACCCCCGTAGCAGTTTTTGTTACGCCGCGCCATATACCCGTTTTAAGTACAGACTGTGCGTAAGCAGTAGGAAATAACAGGATAAGTACAAGTATAATTAGCAACGGGCTTGTTTTCATTTTTAGTTAACTCTTGATATATTATCAAAACTAAACAAAATGAGCCGCTTATTTCAGCACATCGCGCGATATGACAATTCGTTGAATTTCTGAAGTGCCTTCATATATCTGGGTTATCTTGGCATCGCGCATTAAACGCTCTACATGATATTCTTTTACAAAGCCATAACCGCCATGTATCTGTACCGCCTCAACGGTGGTTTTCATGGCTGTTTGCGATGCGTATAATTTTGCCATCGAGCTTGCCTGCCCGTAGGGCATATTATTGTCTTTTAACCATGCAGCCTTTAAACATAATAAGCGCGACGCTTCAATTTCTGTTGCCATATCCGCCAGTTTAAACTGGATGGCCTGCAGGTCGGCAATTGTTTTTCCGAAGGCTTTGCGTTCCTGCGCGTAATTTAAAGCCAGCTCATACGCCCCCGAAGCAATACCCAGGGCTTGCGCGGCTATGCCTATGCGACCACCCTCCAGGGTATTCATGGCAAACGTAAATCCAAAACCTTCTTCGCCCAGACGGTTCTCTTTAGGTACTTTAACATCGGTAAAATGCAGCGAATGGGTATCAGAACCGCGTATGCCTAATTTGTTTTCTTTGGCGCCCACGGTAAAGCCTTCCATTCCTTTTTCTACTATCAGTGTGTTAATGCCATGATGGCGTTTGGCGGCATTAGTTTGCGCCATTACCAGGTAGGTTGATGCCGTACCGCCGTTGGTGATCCAGTTTTTAACGCCATTAAGCAAATAATGATCGCCCATATCAATGGCAGTTGTTGTGAGGGCTGTAGCGTCTGACCCTGCTTCCGGTTCCGACAAACAAAACGCGCCTAATTTTTCGCCTTTGGCTAATGGTACCAGGTATTTTTGCTTTTGTTCTTCGCTGCCATATTTCTCCAAGCCATAACATACTAATGAATTATTTACCGAAACAACCACAGAAGCCGAAGCATCAATTTTTGAAAGTTCTTCCATAACCAATACATACGAAACGGTGTCCATGCCGCTGCCGCCATATTGCGGCGAAACCATCATGCCCAAAAAGCCCAGCTCGCCCATCATTTTCACCTGTTCGGCCGGGAATTTTTGATGTTCGTCACGCTCAATTACCCCGGGCTTCAATTCTGTTTGTGCAAAATCGCGTGCGGCCTGGCGTATCATTAATTGTTCCTCTGATAATTCAAAATACATACTGGTCCTAAAAAAGTAAATATATCATTATTATGCGTGCATAGTAAAAATTCGGCCAAAAAAAAGAGAGCTCTTTTGAAGCTCCCTTTCCCCTAATTAATTTAAACTATTGATTAAACCCAAAACAAAGAACAAAAAACCTCAGCCTGGGTGTCTGAGAATTCAAAACATGATATTTTCATAGGTAGATGTTGCACACATGTTTTTCATAGATCACATGCAGGGCAGGTAACCTACAAACAAATGTAGAGCCATATTTTGATAGCGACAATGACTTATACGTCAGAATTTGAAAATAAAAATTACCTGTTTTTATACTATATTAGCATCGTAAACAGTTAGATTTTTATTTTTGGTTATAATAATTAAATGCTATTACCATTATGCTATTAACCGATTTTGAGTATCTGAACAACTCTGATAACGCTTTTAAGCGCAAGGTATCGCTGCAAATCAAAAGGTTACGAAGGCAAAACCAGGTTACCCAGGAAAAATTTTACTCTGATACCAATATAAATATCGCCAGGCTTGAATCGGGTAAAATTGATATCCGCATTGAAACCCTGCGCAAAGTTTGCTATTACTTTGATGTCTCTTTATCAGGATTTTTCAGGGGAATATACTGATCGTCTTTCAATTAAAGCCTATAAAACTGTACAGTATTCTGTTATAGTATACAAAATACTGCATTTTTTTATATACAATACGGTTAGTATTGGCAGGCAAGGCACCCTACAATGGCATAGCCAACAGCAGACGAGCCCTTAACAGGGCATAAAGAGCTTTTAGCAGTTTTTTAAAAAAATAGCTTGTGTAATAAAAAATGTAAGGTATATTTGCCATCCCAAACGGAGTGGTAGTTCAGCTGGTTAGAATACATGCCTGTCACGCATGGGGTCGCGGGTTCGAGTCCCGTCCATTCCGCTGAGCGGGGGAATTGTAAGATTCTCCCGCTTTTTTTCGTATATAAGGAGGTTCCTATCCCTCATTATCAAGTGATTATGGGCTAATTCATCTATCATTGTAGGGGTTCGATACACCCCGTTTTCATAGTAAAGATTGTTATCGAACCCCAACCTTACTATCTCTTGTTTCTCAGTTGTATCAGCGGAAGTATATACATATTTGAGATCAGTCAGATAATCCAGATTCCTGTAAAGCACGTTATACACCTTATCTTGATCTTGGCTAAGCCTACTAATGGATGCCATCAAAAGCATTCGATTATTACTAATAGTGTCATACCATCTTTGGTAAGTGTCGTGATTAATTTGGTTAGTTATCCATTTCTCTTCAATTGATAGCATTTTTTTGTCTTCCTGCGCAAGTTCCCTTTGTTTTTCAGCTATCAAAGTCTTATCATTTTTGAGCCGTAAGTTTAAAGAAGCCTCGCTTTCCTCTTTAATAGATTTTATAGCTTTAGAAGGGAGGCTCATCAAATTAAACACTTCTAACAATTGCTCGTGTGCTTTTTTTGCACTTAAATTCAGGTGTGTGGTTTTATTGCATTTATAATAATAATAGTAGCCGCCATGCCTACCTCTTGATGGTGCGCCGGTTACTGGTTTTCCGCAATGGCATTTTAACACCCCTCGTAATGGCAGTTCATCTTCAACCACCACTTTGGCTTTTTCTGGCTTTTTAAATTTTTGCTGTACGTTCTGCCAAGTAACATAGTCTATAATTGGGGCGTGGAGGGCCTTAAAAAGCCCTCCAGGGTAATCTTTATATGGTTCGACATATTGCAGTCCAGCGTAAACAGGAGACGTTAAAACGCGTTGAATTGCGACATTTCCAAATCGCTTAAATCCTAACTCACGAGCTTTCTCAACTATTTTATAAATAGGTACACCATTTAAAAAAGAATCATAAATATACCTTACAATATCCCCCTCACTTTGATTGATCTCCAAATGGCGCTCTTTTCGTTCTCCTACTTTAAAATACCCGAATGGAGGATTTTTATAAACATACCTGCCCTCTTTGGCTTTTGCAGTATAAATGCCGCCTCTTACTTTTACACTGCGATTTATATTATCTTCTTCAGCAAGAAGTAACTGTAAGCCGGTACGGAAAAAACTACCAGGTGTTGTATAATCATAGGTTATACCTTCAGTTACACTAACAATTTGAATATTAAAATCGACCTGAAGTTTTTTTACCATTTTTATCGCTTCGCCAGCATCACGGCTAAAACGATCCATTTGATCGACTAAAAGAAAATCAACTGATCTATAGTGCTTACGAATAAATTCTTCAAGTTTTTTAAAATCTGGACGATCAAAAGTGCGGGCACTTTTGCCTCTATCAATAAAGGTATCCACTAATTGGATGTTGTTGTTCCTGACCCATTGGTCGGTATAGAGTTCTTGCCGCTCTATTGAACCATTACTTTGATGTTTATCACTAAATCTAAGATACCTTATCGCCTTTTTCATAGCACTCTCTCAATGTCGCGTTGACAATAATCTTCACTATTAAAGATACTAATTTTTTACCGCTTTCCGAAATGGTTTCATCATTATTTGGGCAGTTTTTTTCATTTGGAACTACTTTTTCCTCAACACTATTTTCCATGACGCTATGTAGTTTTATTATGAAAATTATGGTTTGTCATCCCATTATTGGGCAACCTAAATAGCAGAAAAGATAAACTCAACTCTGCTTTTTTTTCTGTGGTTATAACAAGGCTGATACCTAATATACCCATAAGAATGTAAGTCCCGGATGCATTTATGATAAGTTGCCAAGCCTGATATTTTGGCAACTTTCATCAATTCATTTTTAGTTATTGATATAACTAAACTATGACCTGGCTCACTACAGGATTGCAACAACGCACAATACAGACTGATATGGCTAACTCCGATTCTTGGGTCGTTAGCTATCGCTGAAAAAAAGTCCGATAAAGGCTTTAATTGCTCCATCACGTATCTTTTGCACCAAGCGGCTTTATGCCGATAAACCTTTCTTTTTTGCTTTTCGATGCACATGCCTTAATTCTATTATTTTGGGTGCCTGCTGGTTATTTTCTTTTATTTGTTTGCCCTTCAGGGAACTGAGACTGATCTTCTTTCCCTGTTCGTTGTAAATATTCAATGACTTAAACTGCGGATTCGCTTCGATAAATATCTTTTGCTGCGATCCTTCCTTATCGACTGTTAGTTCCGGCCTGTTCCCGTTTTTCAGGGCTTGGACCAATTGTTCTGGTGTAACGGGGTATAAGGATCCATCCAGGGACATATCTCTGATAACCTTCTCCACGTCAAATCCATAGTTAGCCGGAAATTCCTTCCAACGATGATCTCCCGAAGCGTCTTTGTCATTAAGATCCAATTGGGTCCAACGCCCTTCTTTGCCGGGAGATCCAAAATAAACCGCCCTGCCATTAAGAAGATTGTACGCCTGCTCTGCGGTAGGCATCTCGCCCTTGCTGAGATAAAAGTTCTGTTTCCGGTTCCCATCCGGTGCCTGCTCACGATTCAATGCAGCTTGGTAACCTTCCAATTGATACAAACCTCTTTCATCTTTAATAAAGGATAAACTATGGTCCATCCTGTCTTTTTCATTCACATAATAAGAAAGAGGAATTGAAAAGGAATTTTGGCCTTGTTTAATATGGTATTCTAATTGATGTTCAATATTGGTGAAACCTGTTTTTGCAAGCCTCTCTTTTAGGCTTTGAATCCCATCTGTAGATACCTTGACAACTTCTTTTTGAATTTGCCTTTGCTGAAAAGAGGATATGATATAGTAGATCAATCTTGCGATCAATCCGGGATAAAGGGTTTGGGCAAGCTGCTCTCTTTCATTTTTTAATATCCGCAACGTTAATTGTTCATCACGATCTTGAGTGCCCCTATATTTTGCATTTAATGTGTCGAGGGTGTTCAGCTTTTCTTTTAAAAACGGACGATTATTACGCAGTGTTCCGGGAAAGAGCTTTTCAAAACGCTCTTCCCGGTCACGCCACGCATTCAATTCTGCGGCAACACGGTTCATTTCTACTTCTTTCATACCCTTACCGCTTACCAATTAGGAAATACCCTGTTTGTGCCTCTTGCTCTGTTTCTGCCCGTTCTTCTGAGCGTTGTCATCTTCATTTCCTTGCTTTTGGCCTTGCTTTTTGTTCTCGCTCTCCTCCTGGCCTTGCGATTGCTTGTTTTCGGCCTTTTTTGCCTGGCTGATCGTTTTGCGGTTCTCGTCGGTAACCGATATAACCCTGCGATATGGGTTTGCTTCGAGATAAGCAGTTTTTTCTTTTCCATCCACGATGATCTTTACTTCCTGACGATTACCTTTTTTCAATGATGCCATGATCGCATCTTTTTCCGAGCTGTTTGCTAATTCTTTGAGGAAAGTATTACTTTCTAATGCCTTGCCCAAGTCAAACTTCCACTTCTCGGTAAAATGATGCATTTTGTAATTACCATTGGCATCGGTTTCTTTAAAATTCAGTTTTACCCATGAATTATTATTCGGTTCGCCTACTGAATTAACCAGGTCTTTGTTGACAAAGCGGTTATTAAGCAGGTTATAAGCCTCATCCACTGAAAAATTATTATCTCTGCGTACATAAAAGGTTTGTTTAGGCCCCAGCTTTTCTGATCCACCTTGTTTCAATTGCGCCTCATACGTATTGAAGTAACAATTATCATCTGTAGTTGACCTGCGGAAATTCAAAGTGGCGTCTATTTTGTCCACTCCGAACTCTTTTTGTGTTTTTAACTGAAATTCCGGCTCATTGCCTTCCATCTTTTCCTTTAGCTCGTTTTCGAGTCCTTCTCCAAAACCGGCCTTCTTTATCTGATCTTTCAGATAATCAAAATTCTCTTGTTTCATGTCTTCATTTTTTAAATTGTCAATTTGATCCCTTTGTGATATTTGATGGTCAAGTTGTTCTATTACTTTGCTTGCGGTCGTGATGGCATAACGATCCACATCAGTAGTATTCTCATAACAATACTCATTAGCGCCAAAGCTATCTTGGAAAAAAGCAAGGTCATCGATGGATATTTTTTCGCCATTGTCGCAGAAAGCGATATATACATTCCCATTTGCCCTATGGTCGCCGACCAGGGTCCTTATCTGACCGACCTCCTCTTCATAGAACTCCATGATGCGTTCGATCTTATAGCAATGCGCCTGAACGCACCAGCGTTTTGTTATTTATTTTGACCGACAAATGCCTGCCCCCGTTCTTTTCCATTAACTGGACAGTTAGATACTTTTTGTCAGGTATCGTAAATTTCGGTAGCGCGATGCACACTGTTTGCTCAGAACCATGACGGATCAGTTCTGTATTGCCTAATACATATACCGGCTGCATCTCGATCTCCTGTGAAGCAGTACGTTTGATCCTTTTCTTGTCCTGGATAAATAAGCGGAGAGATTGAATGTCATAGTTGATCGCAGAATTATTAACCAATCCAAGCTGGAAATAGATCACATCGTTGTGGAGGTAGATGCCTTTCACATCTAAAATGATCTCAAAATCCTTATCCTTAATATTGGTAATACTTCTTTCTTTCGCAACAACCTCCTGTGCCTTTAAAGCGATGATATTTGTTGTAGCCTCTTTATCAAATACAGCGATCGGCTTCGGATGGATCTGCGGGTTGGTAAATACCAAACTCAAATTTGCAGGCGAATCCGTATAACTCACGATGTACGCATATAAACTGCCATCGGCATTCACTACGGTCAGGTTAGTCTCAAAAACACCTTGTTTTGCCGCTTTTACCTGCAATATATTTTCAACCCCAATAGCTTTTTGGACCAAAATATCCTTGCTGCCTCTGTCCACGCTTTTAATAGCGTAAGGAAATACGAGGTTGGTCGTTTTATTATAGGTAACAGCCAAATTGTAAGGGCTGATAAAGGAAGCCTTTGCTTCCATAACATTCTGCGCGAATGCTTTAACAATGGTAAGTGTTATAAAAATTCCCACCATAATTGCACTGATCTTTTTCATCTTTGGAATTTTAAAAATTGATAAATCTGTTTTGAATTGATTAATTGTTTTGTTTCTGTTTTTCATCGCGGAGCAACACCTGATAGCCCGCCTTTACCGTTACCTTAACCAGCTTTACTTTACGACTGAACAGGCTCTTTGCGGCGCTTATCCCTGCACTGGCCGCCTGTGCGCCCACTGAAGGGTCGTATGTTGTAAAGTCTAAATTCTGAACCCCCTGGTCGGCGGATTCTTTGGCTACATCGCGGGTGATCGCGCCGGGAATATAAATGCCATCTGCGCCATCCATGTCAAAGACGGCAAGGTCAACGGGGAATATGGAATTGCGGTAACGGATCGTACTGATCTTAATGCTCAATCTTTCTCCATTCAGGGACGCTATACCGAAGACAAAAACATCTTTGGGGATCAATGCCCCATTGATATACACATCATTGACCAGACGCAATTTCACGGTAGAACCTGCAACAAGCGTTTGGGTTTCATGTATGACCGCTTCGATAGCATTCTGCTGATCCGCAACAGGCACATTATCATTATACGAATAGAAACCGTTTTGCTGGCTGTCCACGCCTAAACCGCCCAGCGAACCATTCTCCAAAGTAGATAATGTATTCTCTTTCTTTTCAGACGATACAGCAAATACCTGCCCCCGGTTCTTTAAAGATTGCTCCTTTAGTTTTTGCTGTACCAAGCCAGGATTTTGTATTTCTTGTATCTTATCCAACATACTGGATAATTGCTGCATCTGTGGGTCAGGGGCATTAGAACTGCTCATTTTTTGCAGTCTTGCCTGTAATTGATCGATCTCCGTATCGGACAAGCTATTGCCCGTACTATTTTGTGACGGCTGTGTAAGGGCAGGCTGGTTGACCTGTTTGTTCAAAGTAGCCAGTTTCTCATTGATCTGCTGTTCATCCGCAGCAAGCATTAAGCGTGAATTGGTTATGGAATGACCAGAAAAACCGTTAGCACCGATATTAGTATATCCTTTAGGGATAATGCCGGTATCATGCAGGTGTACAGTATCCCTTTTTGAGCCTATCGTTGTATCGGCCTTGTAATAAGGGTCATCTTTTCGCGCTTCTATATATTTTGCGGAATCCTTTTCTGCCTGCTCGTAAAATGACAGTTTATTTTCTGCGCTGTCATTTTTTAGATGGGCACCGGGGAGTTGCATATTAAGCCCCTTCAATTGTGACGTGTTGGCTTGTGCCTGGGTCGCTTTACCGCCGCCTAATGCCCAGAAGAACATCGTAGCGAAAGGAATAGCAAGTAATGGCAGTACTAAGAGCAGTTTTTTCTGCTTTTCATTATTTGTATTGTTCATTTTCATTGATCGTTAATGATGAATAATTTATTTTAACACGGGATCGGCTTTCGGCGGCAACCTCAATGGCACCGGCACTGGCAGCCTTTTTACCTTTAATATTCCAGGCGGGCCATTCGCAGAGAGGATGGCTTTGCCTGCAACGAATAAACTGGCGCTCCCCATGAATAGGCAAAACGCGATCAGCATAACTTTAAGCCTCTGCGGGGTCCATGCAACTGTTTTTTGGTTCAGATAGTCCACAGTTCTCGTGTAGATACCCGGCGCAGCCGCATTGTTGTTTGCGGGAAGGCCGCTTATTTCGCCCGCCATTATACGGGCAACTATTTTCTTCATGTTTATCATCGTTTTATCTGTTTTCTGTTTTTAGGTCCTTGTTCTCCAGCGTATTCCATTTTTCGATCAGGAAGCCGTGCGGGTCATTGTCGGAACGTGCGACATTACGCAGATAGCCCTCGGTAACTAAGCTGCGTGTTACAATGGACGTGGTACGGATCATCCTTTCTTTGGCATAACAGCGGAAATAAAAAGGGTATTGATCGACATCTACCCGTATGCTGTCTATCGTGAGCTGCTGGCTGATATTGCCTGCTATCAGATCGGAATAATATCCCTGTTCCTTTAAGTCATTGTACATCTTTTCCGCTGAATTATCAGCGAGGTATAGGGCACGTATAATATTTGCCTGTATCACCTTTTCATCAGGGTCAAGGTTAAAGAAGTATTCATGGAACATCCGAACGTGGTCTTTTGCCTCTACCGGAATATTGTCCTTCCTGTCCGCACTGAATGCTTCCAATGCTTTGCCATTGGCAAGGATGTAAATATGCTGTTGGGTATTGCTGACGAACTGGTAACTTTTGTATAGTGTAAAGGCACAAATGAGCATACAGGCCACAATAAGTACCAGGCTGAATGTTTTGATATGCTTAAAAGCAGTGTCGATGTTTTTGAGTTGCTGAAACATGATTATATCATTAAAATTTTCGGATCAATATTTACAATGAGTTACTTTATCTGTTATGTTTTCCCTGAAAGTCTATCCTCGTTGAAACTGCTTGCAGTTCCGCCGCCTGATGATGGAGAAGGACCGGCTGAAGGTTGGGCAGTATTGCCCGAACCACTACCACCTGCCATCATGCCTTGCATAGCTGAGCTGCCTGCATACGTAACAGCCATGGAAGCCAATGCGGCTGTTTTGCTGAATAAAGCATGGCCCCCGACATTAATGATATAATTGGCGATACCGGGAACAGTAAGGTAGCCGATGATACCGATGACCATGAAAATGAGGTAAATGGTATTCGTTTCATTCACCCCATTGCCGGATACTACAGCACTTTGCTGATACTGGAGCATATTCACCTGTATCTTTGCGATGATAGCACCGAAGATATTCGCGACCGGCAGCCACATATACACATTGACATACCGCGCAAGCCATTGCTTTAAAGTGTGCTGAAAACCATCGAAGACACTTAGCCCGAAACATAAAGGCCCCAATATGGCAAGCACGATCAGCTTGAACGTCCGTATGGTATCAATGCAAAGCGCCGCCGCCTGAAAAAGCACATTGAGTACCTCAAAGATCAACCGCTTGACCATATTTTTTAAACCAAAGCCGCTGAACTGGTCTGCAATAGGATTCGTATTTGCACCAGACGGCGAAGAATTATCAGGATGTGAATACTGGTAATACTTATCAGGGTCGCCATTCGTATTCGTATTTGGCGGGGGCTGCATATTGGATCGCTGTTCGGCATTAAGCAGGTTTTGAATGGCCTGGTTATTATTATTTACCATTGCGGAAGTAGCGGTAACAGTTGGCGACAGGACGCCGTTGATCATGGCAATAACCGCCGGAAATGTCAGGATGCAGAAGCCGATCACAAAGGGCCTTAGCAATGGATAAAAATCAATTGGCTCCGCGGCTGCTATATGTTTCCACACCCTGACAGCGATGTACCATAAAGCTGCAAACCCCGCGACCCCTTGCCCAATGCCTATCATCTGGCTGCAAAGAGGCATCATCTGATCATAGAGCGTATTCAATACACCCTCCAGGCTTTGCAAGCCGGCTGTACTGTCCTGCGCATGGGAAAGCAAAGGCAAAAGCGTGGCTAATGTTGCTATAAAAGCAACTTTTTTGAACTTGTTTTTCATATATGTTTTGTTATTTCCTAATTAATGCCGTACAATTTTTTGAGTGTTTGCTGGTCGTTGCTCTGCTGCGCCCGCTGCACGGCAACTGTTTGCGTATTGTTATTGAATTGCCTTAAAAAAGTAAGCGATTCGTGCCCTGCCGAATAAAGCCGGTCTATCGCCTGTATGCGTTCATTGTCACTCATGCGGAGTTGCTTATCGCTCATGATCATTGTCAGCGTACTCAGGTTTTGCAGGCTGCCGCTGATCAGATTGTTATAAACATCTATCATGTAGCCGATCTCGTCCGGGTTAAAATGAGGGTCCTGCTTAAAGATGTTATAGGAGTATTTATATTCGCTGACCAATTCTGTCTGGTCGTTGATAATATCCAGTACCCTGGGATATTTACGGACGGTTGGGCTGACCACCATTAAGCCGTCCAAAAAAGCCTGGTGCAAAGAAAAGTTTCCCTGCGCTACACCCTTGACGGCATTGTAGCCATTGCTTAATACCTGGTAACCCGTGTACATCTGTTTCAATATACTTTTAAGGCCCGACAGTTTTTGATAATCCAGTTCCAACTGCTGCAGATCCTGCGCAATGGTTTGCGCCCGGCTGCACAGCGGTACCATAGTGCTTAATAGCACGAGTGCAAAAAATAAAATGCTTGCCTTTTTCATACCGTTTTTATTTTATTTGATGTTATACAATTGTTTTATGCTCTGCATTTGCTGATCCCCGGCTTGCCTGTCTAATGCGAACGAATGTGTATTTTGCGTAAACGACATGCTGAACTTGTATTTATCGCTTGTCTTTGTATAGATCTGGTCAATGTGATCGATCCTTTCTGCATCCTTCATTTGTACTTGCCCCGAAGTAACTACCATATTCAATTCCGTAAGGTCTTTGCTGCATTCAGAAAGTATGTTGTTATATACTGACTGTATGTAGTCGATCTCATTCCTGTTTAGGATATTTTGTTGCTTTTGCCATTCAATTTCTTTGTCGAAGCAGGTAATAATTTGTTGCTGGTAAGTTGCGATCAGCTTGATCTTAGGGTTATTGGCAACAGCGGGGCTAACATTGCTTAATGAAGTGAAATAGACCTGGTGCAGGTTATACGTACCATTCTTTAGATCATGCGCGGTATTTAAGCCGTTCTGCGTATCGTTATAGCCCGTTTTGATCGCTGAAAGGTATGTTTGTTGCAACGCAATTTGCTGCAACATCAGCTTGATCTTTGAATCCCCCTGGTCAAAAATGCTGCCTACGCCCTGCGCATGGCAATAAGCTATGCACAGGATCAATGTTCCGCTTAGTATTATTTTTTTCATTGCTATTTCAATTAGGCAGGCCATATAATTTTTTTACTGCCTCCATATCATTGTTTTCCTGTGCCCTTTGCACCGTAATGGACATATTGGCATTATTAAATTGTCTTACATCGTTGAGGTTCTTTTGCATACCGCTGGTTGCTTTATGTACTATCAACAGCCTTTCCGCATCGCTCATTTGTGTGCTGAGAGCTGTGACCGCTGTTACCACTTCATTCAGGTTGCGGATGCTTTCTTGCAGGATACCGTTATAAACCGTAGCCATATAATTGATCTCCGTGGGCGAAAAATTTTTATCCTGCTGGAATAAATTATAAGCTGCTTTATACTCATTTACCAACTGGATCTGTTGCTGCGTGGCTTGTTTTACTTCATCATAATCAGTGATGAGTTTCTTTACCAGTGCCAATTCCTGGTAATAACTGCTGTATAGATCCTTTTCCTTGCCCAACCAGCTTGATATATCGTTCAGGTTGCCGAGCGACATTTTATTTTCGATCTGTGCTTCTGCATTCTGTAAGGCAATGGTTTGGTTCTGTAATTGTTGCACTTGCAGGTCAATGGCAACAATTACTTTTTTTACG
Organism: Bacteroidota bacterium; assembly: GCA_013288485.1. Classification (GTDB taxonomy): domain Bacteria; phylum Bacteroidota; class Bacteroidia; order Sphingobacteriales; family Sphingobacteriaceae; genus Mucilaginibacter. The sequence goes on along the minus strand of JABDBW010000002.1, from coordinate 34,290 downwards.
GCGCTACTGATCAGGCTGACAATAGGTATCTGCGCCTGTGCAGACGGATGCGAGAACAAACACAATATTCCTACTACCATGCTCCCTATTTTTGCTTTGTGTTTCATACGTTTGAATTTTAAATGATCAAATATTATTTTCCGTTCCTTAATTCAAGTGCTAATGCAGCGATACCTTTTTTTATGTCCCCGCCAAATTGTTTGGCATATTGCTGCACTTTTACTTTTTCAGACTCTTCGGTGGTGTAGGCAAGATATTCTTCGGTGGATACTTCCGTTGCATACACTCTGCTCAGCATCCCGCCCAGGCTGATAAATACTTCCTTATATTTTCGAGCAGGATCATTGGCTTTGTTAATAGACAGTACCAATGCCTTTTCCTTTTCAGTTAAGCCCAGAAGTTCCTGTATAGCGTCAAACTTGTTCTGGTATTTGGATTGGTCCAGCAATATTTTGCAGTCCGAATTATTGATGATCGCCTGCTTTACCACCGGGGAGCTAATGATGTCTTCCACTTCCTGCGTTACGACAATAGCTTCCCCGAAGAACTTACGCACTGTTTTAAACAGGTATTTGATGTATTCGGCCATACCTTCTTTGGCGATGGCTTTCCAGGCTTCCTCGATCAGGATCATTTTGCGAATGCCTTTCAGCTTCCGCATTTTGGAGATAAATACTTCCATGATAATAATTGTTACCACAGGGAACAGGATAGGATGATCTTTGATATTATCCAGTTCAAACACGATAAACCGTTCCTGTAACAGGTTGAGGTTTTCAGTCGCGTTCAGCAGGTAATCAAATTCACCGCCTCTATAATATGGCCGGAGTACGTACAGGAAATTGTCAATATCGAAATCCTTTTCTTTTACTTTATCCGCTTTAAGTATCTCAACAAAATCTTGTTGCAGAAAATCATAAAAGGTATTAAAGCAGGGAAAAATAGAACTGTCCTTATCCAATTTTTCAAAATATCCCTGCAAAGCGTTGGAGAGCGCCACATATTCCGAACGACCAAACACTTCATCGTCTTTTTTCCAAAGTGCCAATAGCAAGGTCTTGATACTTTCTTTTTTTTCTGTATCCAGTATATCGCCAGAACTGATGTAGAAAGGATTGAAACGAATAGGATTTTTTTCATCATAGGTGAAATAATACCCTTTCACCATATCGCATAAACCCTTGTAACTATGCCCCACGTCCACCAATACAATATGGGTTCCCTGTTCGTAATAACTTCTTACCATGTGGTTGGTAAAAAAGGATTTACCGCTGCCTGAAGGCCCAAGAATAAATTTGTTACGGTTGGTGATGATACCCTTTTTCATCGGCTCATCGGAGATGTCCACATTAACGGGCCGGCCTGTCATCCTGTCTCCTAAACGGATACCTACCGGGCTTGGCGAAGTGCGGTAGCCCGTTTCCATGTTCAGGAAACAGACAGCTTGTTCGGCGAACGTATCAAACGTATCGTTCATCGGGAAATCCGCTTCGTTACCCGGCAATCCCGCCCAGAATATCTGCGGTGCGCCGTCTGTTTCCTGTTTGGGGCTGGCATCCATCTGTACCATTGCCGAAGCAATTTGATTGCGCAGGTCTTTTAATTCATCTACTTTATCCGTCCAGGCCAATACATTAAAATGCCCTTTGACAGGAAGCCTTTGTGATGATATAGCCTCATTCAGAAAATCAGCAGTTGCATCACGGGCTATGGCATTTTCCCTTGAATAAGCAGATAAGGATTGCAATCTCCGGCGTTTGGCTTCGAGCAACTTTAAAGTTTTTGCCGTATCGTCAATAAAGATGTACTGGTTATAGATATGGTTACAAGCCAAGAGTTGTCCAAGAGTTGAAGCAAAGCCAATGCTGAATTTGGTTTTGTCCGTGCAATATTTATCATAATTGATACGTGAGCCGCACATAGCAGGAAGATTCTCTGCATCCGCCAATGTATATAATTGACAGGTATTCTCACCGATCTTCAGGCCATCCTTAAAATGAATATCTTTTAGTGTCGGTGCATCATCTTCACCAAGCAGGAAAAGATATCGTGCTAATAGACCAGGATGTTTGTCTGTACCAGCGAGATCATCATTCACCAAGCGTTTTAAACTGACAAAACCGCTATCAGTCAATATTCGCTCAAATTGCCCGGCGCTGTCTAAAAATTCCTGGAACAATAATGGGTTTACGGTTTGTTCCGGCGCTAAGCTCCTACGCAAAAGATTTGAAAACACGGAACTTGCAGGTTTTCTGCCACCCGGTCTTTGTGTTAACAGCACATAACATTTATGATGCAGGAATGGGCGTTCATTAAAGTAACGTTCACTTGCACGGCTTAAAAAGGAAATATCCTGTTTTTCAAACTCTGCCCGCACTGTATCGGCAATGAACCAATCCTGCTTGTGGAGGATGCTGAAGCGTGGAAGTATTTTTATGGCCTTGATCCATGCCTGGTGAAATGCCTCGTATTCCTCGTTCGATAGCGTAAATATTTCCGGCAGGCTTACTTCATAGGCCAGCGTTATATCTCCGCTAAGGGATAGCAGGCAGTTATTTTCTATCTTATAGACGGGTAAGATCTTTTCTATGTCAATCGCTTTAGCCATTTTATTTTGTGTTGAGTTGGGTAAATATTTTTTGAGAGTGAAACCGTATAAATGAAGGCAGGCTATTTTTCGCGGCTTTTTTAAGCAGGCCATATTGCCCATATTTATGGCTGTAGCTGTAAACCGTCATAAATAACATGGTTCCGAGGATGCCGATAAGCGGCAGGCAAATAATGATTGGTGTACCCGCTATATACAAAATGGCAAATAGTATCATGAGCGATACCAGGCCACCGGCGAGGTAGCCGATATATTGCGCTTTTAGACCGCGAAATTCTATTGCTTTATTGATGCCTTTATTAATATGATAAATACTGTTTGCCATGATCAAAATTTCATTTTATCTCCAATTCATTTTACATCCGGTTACCCCGGTTTCGCCGTATGGTCTTCTTTGAGGTATTTTTTTTCTTGTTTTTTTCCTGTTTCAATAAATTCTCTTTAATGGCTTCAGGAAGCCACGATTCTTTCCAATCGACCATTTTAGCAATCATGTTGCTTTCAAGGGGGTTAGCCATGACCGTTTGTTCTATATCGAGACCGTGAAAGCGGGCATAACCCACCGGATCAAGTTTTTCAAGGGTAGGGATTTCGACAAGAAAAATATCTTTAGGGATCTCTGTGATAGTTTCGGTATCAATTTCCCTGATACTATGCGATACAGGATGATAAGGTATCCAATAACGCTGGTCGTCGGGATGTACATAGTTGTCTATTTCAGAAAAGCGGATACCTTGTGTTGAAAAATCATCTTTGGGCCTCAAGGAATCCATCCGCACATCCACATAGAACGGGTGGCCCATGATCTCGATCACCGGAAGATGACCACTTAACCGTCGTTGGTACAGATCCTGATCGACCCTGATCTCAAAATCAGTTTTGCCAATGATTTCGTCAAGCCTCTTACCGTATTTCAATGCCATCCCTTCCGGATCAAGTACCGACAAGGGCAATACACGAACGTCGATAAACCCAGAAGACCTTATTCCGGGCAGGTTCTTTTCAAGCAGATCATAACTGAGCAGGTAACGATCACCTTCGTAAGCCATTTCCTTAAAAGGGATCACATTACCTGGATTTCCGGACTCTATCAATGCGTCCCTCAACACATCTACTGTGAATGAAGTGCCCTGTATCGTTATTGTAGGTAATTGCCTTTCCATGAGATCTAAATCCTTTTTGTTTTTTTTTATTTTATATCCCAAGCCTTTTTGATTTGCGGATACGCGGCGCCATTTGTTTATGCTGAGAATAATGTCCGTCTGTTCCTGTTGCCATTGGCTGTACCTGCTCCAATTTAATGATCGGAGTTTCCTTTGGGGCCTCCGATCTTAAGCCTGATGGTTCTTTTTTCTCTTGAGGAACTTGCCCGATCTCAAGTTGACCATTTGCCTGCATATGCTTTTCTTGTATTTTGATCGCGATCTCCCTTTCCAATCCCGCTAATGAAATTTTCATTGCTGCCAGCTCTTTTTCCTTTTCAAATGGCTTGGAAACGATCTGCTCCATTGATGGTATTTCTTTTTCAAGGTCGTCCAGCTTTTTCTCGTATTGGTTTTTAATACTTTCAACGCGGTCGATCGCATTTAAAAAATGCCGTGCTGCTAATTTGGGGTTATCGATATTCGGATGCCCCTGATTATAAGTGTATTTGATGCCCGTTTCCGGGCGTTCAGCGTAGAAAGTGTTAAAGTGCCTTTCATATAAACTATTGTCTGTGTCAAAACTCCGTTCTACATGATGCTGTACATATAGATCGAAACCATACAGGCTTCCAAGCTTTGGTTCCTGGCCGGGTTTCCATTTATTGTAAGTTTCGATCAGGGCCTTGCCAATGACTTCCGGCTCAGCACTCTTCAGCCCGCTTAATGTGATGGGATTTAGCTTGCTATCATCCTTGTCATATTTGAGCCTATCCCTATAAAATGTCTCATCACTGCTTAGTTTGCCGATCAGCACCTGTGTTTTTTCTTTCTCCGCCTGCGATTCACCCAACAGGAAGCGGGTCCTGGATACTTCTCTGAAATGCGCCTTTTTCAGACTTTCCATAACGGCGATCTTCTTTTCCAGTTTAGTTTTCTCCAGCAGGGAAGTATCACCGGATAGTATGGCGATATATTCTGAAAAGTTCATTCCGCTTTTTTCATCAATAGCACCTTCATCAATGGTCCGGATATTCAGCTCACAGTTCTTCATCTGGCTGATAAAGGTTTGTTTGTTCTTCAGCAGGTTGAACTTGTAATTGTCAAGCGACTGCTCTACTGCATAGATATAATTACGGACCTTGTTGCCAAAGAACATTTTAGCCAGCCAGTTGCCCTGCCTTGCGCCACGCCCGTTCCTTTGTTCCAGTTCGGCAGGTTTCCAGGGAATATCGAGGTGATGCATGGCCACTACGCGTTTTTGGACGTTAAGGCCGGTACCTGCCTTATCCGTACTACCAATTAGGATCCGGATAGAACCGTCGTTCATCTTTTTGAACAAATCCTTCTTTTTCTTATCCGGCCAGTCATGGATGAAGGTGATCTCGTGGGCAGGGATCTGAAAGTCACGCACCAGCTTTTCTTTCAGGGCATCGTATATATTAAATTCGCCGGATTTGGGGGTCCCGATATCACAGAATACTATTTGAGTGCCTTTATTCGCATTACTTTCCCGGTACTCTTTGTATAAATTACGGGCGCAGACATTGACTTTGTTATTGGGGTGGTCTTCATAATAACTTGCTATCAGGCGCATGTCCGCAGCCATCTTTTTCGCATAATTGGTGGCGATCAGCATACGTGCTTTATCTTCTGATTCACTCAGGCGGGGCCTCCCGATCAAAGCCGCATCACCTGTCTTTGCGAACGCCATCAGTTTTTTTGTGAATTCCTGCTGATCCGGCGTAGGTTGGATGTTGATAAGCATTTCATCCAGTTCCGGTTTATCGAGGGCGATATGTTTTGCCGTTTTATAATCTGTAATTTCATTGTAGAATAGGGCGAGTTCGGGTACTTTGATAAAATGGCGAAAGCGTTCTTTAGCGATGATCTCGTTGGTAACAGAGAATTCAAAATCCGTTGTCTTTCTTGCAAACACCGCTGCCCAGGCATCGAAATTCTCGATATGCTGCCGTTCCATTTCTTTTGGCCGCAGGTATTTGAACAGGAGGTACATTTCGGTGAGACTGTTTGAGATAGGTGTCCCGGATAAAAAGGTCACACATAGGTCGGCATCAAATTTTTCCTGTAGAGTGCGGACGGCAAAAAGCATATTCAGCGCCTTTTGGCTTCCTTCCATATTACCTAAGCCCGCTACGCGGTTGTGGCGTGTCGTAAATGTCAGGTTCTTGAACTTATGCGATTCGTCCACGAAAAGGTGGTCGATTCCCATCTCTCCAAAATTGATACCCCTATCTTTCTTTGATTCAATGTCCGAAAGGATACCTTTCAATTTCCCGGAAAGATTATTTTTCCGGATCTCCAGCCCTTTGAGCATCCTTTTGGAAATATCGCCGCCCAGCTCATTAATTGTTACCAGGTCACGCTCCACATTATCCAGTTCGGATTGAAATATGGCTCTTTGTATTTCAGGTGATTGGAGTATTTTGCCAAACTGGTCGTGTGTAAGGATAACGCAGTCCCAGTTATTATTTTTTATTTCATGGAGCAGCCTTAACCTGTTTTTAGGTTCAAAGTCATCTTCACCCGGAGCCAGAACCTTAGCTTTCGGATAGGCTTTTTTGTAAGTATCCCGTATCTGGTCCACATTTGCCTTTAAGGCAAGGATCATGGGTTTGTGGACGATGCCCAACCGCTTCATTTCATTGGCGGCAACGATCATCGTCAAAGTTTTGCCCAACCCGACCTCATGATCTATTAAAGCTCCCCGGTTCTGCATGATACGCCATGCCGCATTTTTTTGAGAGCTATACAGGTCTTCAATATCGAGGTTCTTTTTTTCGAGGCCCGGAAATGTAAGGTGGCTGCCATCGTATTCCCTGAGTACATAACAATTGAAGGTGTTATTATAAAGGTCTTCTAAAAACTGTTTATCTTCTTTCGGCAACTCATTGAGCCATTCATTAAAACTATTCCGGATAGTTTCGATCTTCTGATGAGCCAATTGGATAGCATCGTTATCCGGTACGCGTATCGTTTTTTCACCGACACTTATCTCATACGTATAAAACGGGGTGGTATTTTCTAAGGCATGTTCCAGTAAGGTATTACCATAAGTAACACGTCCGTTCTTAGGCGTGATGGCATACTCTTGAGTTAGTTTGGCATTTTGTCCTTTAGCTTCAACTTTAAAAGTATCCAATGAAGAGAAGTATAATACATTCGTCTTACTATCGAACAGCTCACTTGCAAAGCGCTCATAAAATGAATTGGGTATCCAGCGTTCGCCTAAGTTGAAATCCAATAATTCGAACGGGATCTTTTCGGGTTGGACTTTTTGTATGGCTTCCATGCTTAGTCTGAACTGCACATTTTCAGGGGACTTTTCACATTGCTCACGGGCGACCCTTAATTTTTCCACCACATTTCCCGACAGGTAGAGATCGACGGTTTCCCATTGAGCATTGGCGGGGTTGAGGTAGATATGGTGGGCAAGGCTGCTGATCACCTCTGTATCCGGTAGCCCTATAGCGGCCTCGATATAACCTATATCAACTTTACCCCGGTCATTAAGACAACGGGCGAGTGCTTCTAAGGGGTCATCACTTTTAAAATGCTCTTCCTTTTTTTCAAGTGAATCCGATAGCACATCCGATCTGACATAGCGCAGGCCATCCCTGCGTTCCAACGATGCGGTCATGAGTACGCCAAAAGCACGGTCTTCACTCAACAGTCTTTTGTTCTGGGGCAGGTTCAGGCTTCCATATTGGGATACAAAAGCATCATATTCCTTGTTCAGCTCCTGCCTTTGCAGGTTTTGTCCACTGGCCACCGCAGCATTCTGTAATTCAAAATAGCCGTCCCGCAAACGGATATAGTGCCGGTAGAACTCGATATTTTTTTGTGTTGAAAGAGGGGTAAAAGTGGCAAGCTGTTGTTCCTGGTCGGTTTTAGAAAGTAACCCGGTCTTACCCTGATAAAAAACAAGCGTTTCATTTTTATAAAATGGCTTCAATCCCTCGAATACAAGACGATCCTGTTTTTGGAGGCCAAAGGCGTCTTTCAGGCTTTCATCTCCCGAATAGCGATAGTGATAACCGAACTGCGGAAGCGCATAAGCTACATTTTTAAGTTCCTCGTGTAGTTTTTCTGCTGTCATCCAATAGGACGGCACTGTGATCTCTTTTACGTTGGAGGATAGCTTATAAAGGTATTGCGGCATCTTGATGCCTTTGGCAGTAATAAGCGTAAAACTTTCATGCTCAGGCCGGGCAGTAGTGCGAATGGTACTGATGAGCCTCGCCGTTTCCTTACGGATGACCTTTTCATCCAATGCACTTATATAAGCAAAAGCGCGGTTCATATTTTCTGCGGGGCCAATATCAAATAGACCCAACTGCACATGGACATTTTGTGATCTGGGGGTTTCAGGTACGGGAAGAAAGGTTAGCTTTTTATTAGCCGTGTGGGTGCCAAAAGCAAGGCTGATACCTAAATCCTGAAAAGCCTCGCGGTTAAAACGTTCTGAAAAGCCATGCTGTAATTGCTGACTTAGTTTATCGGCGATAAGGTTTATATCTCCGTCCTGCCAATAATTCTGAACGGGACTGCCATATTGGTTTTTGCCTGCATGAATGATATTTCCTGTGGCGAGTTCGGCTTCATGTAGAACAATAAAGCTATTAGCATGATACTTGCCAAACTCATTCAGCCTTTCCTCCGTTTCGATCAACAATGCTTCGTTTGCACTTATGGTATCCTTATGCTCATTTTTTTGTACCAGCAGCAAATGGCTGGATGCTTCCGTGTTGCCCGTATCCTTCATCAGGTTATCGGGCATTATAGAAACACTGACAAAGTCAGCATGGTTGAAAAGATATTGTCTTGCGTCCCGGTTGGATGGACTATTTAAGAAGGCATCCGTTGTGATATAGGCCAGCAAGCCACCATCGCCGATCTTGTCCAACCCTTTTGCAAAAAAGTAATTGTGGATCTTGCCGCTTAAATTATTATCACGGATACTTTCATCATAAACGGAGAAATTTCCGAAAGGGATATTGCTTACAATAAGGTCATATTTCCCACTATCATCAACAGGGCTGTCTTCTAATCCTGTAATGTGTACCTTAACTGGTATTTCGGATGAACCATAAAGGGCCTCCAGGATCTTACCTGTCAACACATCCTTTTCCACTGCTGTTACCTGCTGAAGCTCAGTCAATGCTTTCATCGCCTCCGTAATAAATATCCCTGCACCAGCCGATGGTTCATAGACATGCGCAGGCTTGATCTCATTTGCCTTCAGGGTATTGTAAAGCGTTTGGGGGATAATATCTGGTGTATAAAAAGCAGTCAGGACACTGTTCTTTAAGGAACTGACCACCTCTTTATATTGGGTGTCATTAAAATGAGCTTTTAGTAATTGCTGAAGCTCCCCGATGGGTTCATATAGCCGCAGGTCCGCTTCGGTAGCCCCGTTTGCCAGCCAGCTTTCTCTATCACCTTCGGGAAGGAGGATAGCTTTAATGCCACCAAATCCGGCATACTTACTAAGTATTGCTTTGTCCGCATCACTGAGCAGATCACCCTCTTTATATCCGAGGGCAATGCGGATGGCCGCTATATTGCCGTTTAGCTTTTGTAGAACATTATATGACATCTTCCCTGCGTTTTCCTGCTCACTATTCCTGTGTCTTTGTGCTTAACCTCTTTCGAGATATTCCTGTATATCGGCCATGATCGCATATTTCAAGGCCCTGTCGTTCTCATTCTCTTCTGTAAATCCTATGCTGTCGAATGTGTGCTGACATGCTTCGATGAGATTAATGACCTCGTAGGTTAGCACCCCCGCTTCACGGAACCGGCTGTAAGCCTGTAAAAAATCTTCTTCCAGGATCTCTTTGATATAGTGGAATTTGGAAGGCCGCAATTCTTTGGTCAACTCATCGAGGCATAATTCCTCGATAATATATTGTGGTTTATCTTCCGCTATGAGCTGCTCCGCCAAGGGCATCACCTGGTAGACCTTATCTTCCAAATAGCGGGTAACAGAGTAGTCGCCCTGCAAACTGATAAGCAAGTCGGGATCGTTCTCGACCAGGTAGCTGCGTAACTTGTCAATTAGTATCGTGTGCATGGTTAAATAGTTAAAATAGTTTCCTCCTGTGCCCTTTTTTATGCCTGAGTGCTTTATCGGCCTTCGGTCTTATAGAAATGTCCGGTAAATTGAATTTCTCTACAAGGAACGGCGGATCAAGCTCCGAAAGCGGCGGAATGACCGCCAATTTTACATGGGCCGGTATATGGTCAGGATCGATATGTTCCTGGTATATATTTTTGGTTTGCAGGTCAAAGACAAATTCGGTAACCTCATTTTCAGCAGCGTATATATCCCTCATAGAAATAGTATTCGAGGGTACATCCACTTGTCTGAATTCCCCCAGCTTTATGTCCACATAAAAATCAGTGTCACAGATCCGGAACACAGGCAGTTTCCGTGCTTCTTTTATTGTTTCCATGTTTACAAATTTTTCCTATCAGTAAAACAAATATTCCTTTCAGGAAGCAGTACAGCGCAAATGACAAAAGGAGCAGGAGGCAAAAAAAGGTGCTGATCAAAAGGGCGATAAGCACTGTTACTATTATGACCGCGCCCAGCAGGTACACTACGGTTGCTATTAGCCCATACAACAAACGCTTTTGGAGCTTCTTAAACATCCTGCTCCATGCCTTATTCCTGTTCATGATATTTGGGGCTAAACGCCGAAGAAACTTTTTAATACGGTAGCCACGATCACCAGGAACACACAGCTGCCGAACCAGGCTGCCGCTACTTTGCCGGTATCAGGTTCTCCGTGGTTCCATTTGTTATACACCTTTACCGCACCGATCAATCCCACAATGGCACCGATGGCATACATGAGGTTAGTGCCCGCAGAGAAATAGCTTTTGACCTGTGAGGTTGCCGCGTTGATCCCGGCGTTCCCGTCCTGGGCCTTTACTGCCATACTTAACAGGATAAGGGCCGCTGAGGCCAACCATGCTTTTGTGCGATCTCTTTTTAAGTTATTCATGTACCTTTTCATACTTTACGTTTTTTAATTGTTATTCTAATACTCTCCCTTTGGCCTCCCTGCATTGTGCAGGGAGGCGGGAAGAGATGGCCAGTCATCACGCTCCCCCACTTTTTCCTCTTCACTATCGCCTTTGCCGGGATGGATGGGTGGCCAGTTCCTTTTGTTTTTATTTGGAAATTTTTTGCCAGGCACTGTTCAGTTCATGCTCATTAAATGTAACATCGCATAACTCCTGCGCATGGGTGATAATAAAATTATTGATGGCAACGCGGTAAGCCGGTTTCTGAAGGCCGGTATATTCAGCGAGACGTTCCTTTAAACGGTTTAATAGTTCTTCTCTGCCGATCGATCTGCCTGCTTTTTCAAGGACGGCATAGCGTAGGTCGTTTACTACTGCTTCCAATTCATCAAAAGAAGCAGGGTCACTGAAACTTTCCTTTCCAGTTTTGGATACTTTGTTTTTTGCGGTCCCCTGATCATTTTGTAATTTGCCTGCCAGCAGGGATCTGATATCTTCCTTGAAATACTTAGCCCCGATGATCAGGTAATAAACGATGAGCAGTATTACCACACCGCCCAGGTACTCATTCCACGTAATGCTCTGCAACATGATCTTTGTTTTTTAATGGTTATTAATTTCACCTGCTTTATTGCTGATGTTTTACATAGCAAAGGTGGGACGACCTGCAGGCGGTTTTTGACACCGACAGAGGACGTCCTTTAAATTTATTTTTGCTTTGCGGAAAAAACATTGCAGTTGAAAATGAGCTTGTTATACAACACAGCTATATGCATTAATGATCTCAGCAGAAAAAGAGGACTTCCTTTTTACTACCAGATTTCATTTTCAGCTATTTTTTCGATGAAAAATAAAAGCCACCGTACTGGCAGCTTTATTTCATTATTCAAGAAGTATAAATAGGTGCTATGATAAATTCAGGTCTGTATCATCCATCCAGTTCTCAAGGCTCTCTTTCAGGTTGTCCAAAAAAGGAGTACGCGTCTTCTTACGAATTCGCATATTCTGCATGGTGCGATAAAAATTACCGACTTGTACATTAAATAATATTTCGAGGTCGGATATAAGAACCTTAATATCCCCTTTGCCATGATTAACGCAACCGCGCGAATGGATAGCATAAGCCAATTCTATCAGGGCGGCTTTAGTATCTGTCCAGAAACTCCTGCCTTTTTTCTTCCCTTCAGCGGCAAAACTTAATTCGGGATGTTCCAGCAAGTGCAGTTCCTGTTGTATGTAATCGTTTAATCTTTCATAAGCTTGCATTTTAGCCAGCTTGTAGCTATGAATGGTAGTAAATCTCGGATCAATATCTAACGAATATTCAGGCAATGATTCGCTCTTTTCCACTGTACGAACAAAGTATTGCGGGTCATGATCGCTTCTTCTCATACGATAGTAGATATAGAAAGTTGGGTTGCGTTCAAAAAAAAGGTTAATGCGCTCGGCAGCCTGTTTATAATAACTCACCTGTGCTCCTTTATCCCCCGGTGGTTTACTGGCCTCAATATAGAATACCTTCATAAAAAAGATCAGTTCAGACAAAAACTGAGGTTTGACCTCCTTAAAAAAATGGATCTCTTCTGCCTGGTCTTTAAACTCGTAAACGAGTATAAATTCTTTTATTTTCAGCAAGGTAGTTTCAATGGCCTGGTAGGACCTTTCCGCCCATTGCAGTTTATTTTCGGATCCAACGGCGATCTCTTGCAACGTTTCCTGCATGTCCACCCACTCTTTTTCTGTAAACGTTTTCATGACAAAAATGATTATAAAGCGACTTAATCAGGCCCACAGCCTGAGTCAAAGTTAGATACACCAAACTGGACGTATCAAATCCTGGAGGTGTCAAGGTGGATCAAATATTAAAAAACGCCGTTGAAGTACTTTTTTTCTACCCTGAAGTAGAATAATTCACCTCATTTCTTAGCGTACATCAGTACATTTTGATGAAGAATATCATTTTTTGCGGAAATGGGCATACAAGTTAGCCCATTTTTTCGATAGTTTTTAGAGGCAAAACACACGGTTTTTTATTTTTTTCCGTGTGTTTTGCCTCTGTTTTTATAAAAATAAGCGACTTATTTTTGAGTTCATGAATAACAGTCCCCTAATCCGTGTTGCATATGCCGAGGATCAGGTTGCCGTCCGTAAAGGAATTATTTCCGCCCTTGAAAGCCTGGGCGGTGTCATCTTTGACATACAGGCCGATGATGGAGTTGAATTAATGCAACAACTACAAGCCGCCAAACAACTGCCTGATATTGTGATCATTGATATCAATATGCCGCGAATGAATGGATTCATTTTGCAGGTTGAATTAAAAAAATGCTGGCCGGAAATACGTACATTGATACTTACGTCATTTAATAATGACACGTATATTATTAAAATGATACAGAATGGTGCTAATGGGTACTTACTTAAAACAAGTGAGCCTACAGAAATAAAAAAAGCGCTGGAATATATTTATCATTCAGGCTACTATTATTCACAAGTGGCGGATAATACCAAATTTGCTTCTGTTCAAAATAAAACACTAAAACCACTTGTACTTACAGACACCGAAAAAGAATTTCTTAAATATTGCTGTACCGATATGAGTTACAGCGAGATAGCCGATAAACTCAACACTACGCTTCGCAGTATTGACGGATACAGGGATCGCTTATTTGCCAAACTAAAGGTGAGGAGCCGCGTCGGCCTTGTCATTTTTGCTATTCAATCGGGTATTGTAACAATGGAATTTGTTAACCAAATAAATGAAAAAAAATGATCCGAAACATCTTATTATTAGCGATTATTACCACTTTAATTATCGGTTGTGACCAACCCCATCCGTCAGATGGCACCACCCAAAGCAGAAGACCTAAAGATCTGAATGCAAGAGGCGACACCTCATTCTCCAGGTTTATCCCGATGGATTCGGCCAACAAAATGATCGGTAGCTACCTGAACAGCATTAATTTTGCGACCAATGATACCGACTTACGGGCGTTAATGATCGATATGGACCAATTGCGACTTTATACAGATAGCTTCGGAAATCAAAACAGGATAACTCATCTAAAGCTATTTTTCGCACATACACTGGAATATATAAATGCCGGACATGCCAATCAGTTTGCAGGGTACAAAAGTGGTGCATTAACACTTGTTGTTGCAGGGTATGATACCAGTGGAAACTATGTCTATTATTCTATGAATCAGGTATTGGAATATTGTGAGCCTTGTCCTAATAGTTGTCCGCCAGGGCAAGCTGGAAATAACCTGCTAACTCATTAACTTCTTAAAAAGCCATGACACATTACCATCTCGTTGCATTCATCAATATCTCCCTACTGCTCATTGCTTTTTTGTCCGGGATGTTGCGGCGCCGTTTCCTTGATATCGCTTCTAAGATCTTCTGTACCTATATTGGTTTAACTTTATTGGAAGAATGTATTGCTTATTACTGCGCCGTTAAATTTCATCAAAACATTCCTGTTTTAAGGGTCTTCAATTTGGTCGAAATTGCAACACTTTCCTTATACTTTAATTATTGTATCGAATTTTTCCGAAAAAGGAATATTGGAATCCACATTGCCATCATCAGTTCGCTGATCGGTTTATATAATATGATAGCCTGCGGGTCTATGTACCACCTCAGCGGCTTCTTTATGTACTATGAAGGGATCGTGATCATTATGATGGCATTGTTGTCGCTTTTTCAATTGGTCAAATCTTATTCTTACCTGGTCATAACCACTAATCCACATTTCTGGTTTGCTTTTATCCTGATCATTTACTGGTGTCTTTCGATTATCGACTGGGCTTTCTATGATTTTTTTACAATTGCTGCACCTGCTTATAAATATTGGATCAGCTATGCTATTGGCTTTATTAATTACCCCTTTTATATTACTGTCATTTTCACTTTTTTGCGCTATCCCCAAAAGTCTCTAAACCATGCAAGACCAATACATCATTAAAATACTTATGGCCTGCACCATCCTGTTGGTAGTATTCGGCCTTTTCCTCGTTTTATTTATTATGTACATGCGTAATAAGAAAAACGCTTTTTTTTCTGAAAAACAACATATGCAATTTGAGTATCAAAACGGCAGGATCGAAGAAGCTGAAAGGATACAAAATGAAGTAGCACGGGAGGTGCATGATAATATTCTTCAGATGTCCTGCCTGCTAAAAATGAGTTTGTGTACACTCAGGGATATGTCATATGACAGCAAGCAATTGGAAACCATAAAATATGTGTCAGATATTACAGAACAAATGGTAGAGGATGCAAAAAAAATTTGTTTTTCCTTGAATAGCGATTATATAAAGTCCAACGGATTAAAGACCATTCTTGAAGACGAACTAATAAGGACGATGAAGACAAAAAACATTGACTACAAACTCAACGTCAAGGGAGCCGCCCGGACTTTAAATGTGGACTTAAAAATGATGATCTTCCGTATTGCCAAAGAAGCTATTCAGAACGTAGTAAAACATGCGGGCGCTACGACCATTGAGTTGATCTTGGATTTTCAGGAGCATTGTTTTTTATTAAATATCACTGATGACGGACTGGGTTTCGCACGGGAAAAATTACATGCGATGGAATCAAAAGGTATCGCATTTATGTACCAACGGGCAAAGTTGCTGGATGCAGAGTTGCATATTGATTCCAAGCCTGGGGCTGGTTGTACGGTTTCATTATGTTGCAAAGGCTAAGTCTATTAGAGTTGAGATACTAACGATCTTATGGGAAGAAGTGATAAGATAATATTGCTTGCCTCCGATGTCGATAGGTTAATACAGATAAAGAAATTTATCGAAACTAATATTGGGCAGGAACTAAATGAGATCAAAATTGCTAAAGCGTTTGGCATTAGCATTTCGACCCTGAAAAGACATTTTACCACTTATTTTAAAACGAGTGTCTATACGTTTATTCTAAATATGCGTATGGAAAAAGCTATGGAACTATTAATTGCCCGGCATGGAACTGTTCAACAAATAGCGCTTTTCGTTGGATATGCAGATACACCTGCCTTTACGCATAAATTCACAAAATACTTTGGAAATGTCCCATCCCATTATTTAAGGAATTGACTTTTTTTGACCGTGAGCTGAATAGACAAACATTGGAGCTGAATAAACAAACATTGGAACTGAATAGACAAACATTGGAACTGATTGAACAAACAAGCAGTTAAATGCTGTGCTAATTTTACAACGGAAAAGAGAGGATAATCACTATAGCGATAATTAGGCTGTCAGACGTGGTTTTTTAAAATAAGGTCAAACTTAAATCTTTAGCCATGACAAAGAAGATCACCATCGAAATTATTGCAAGTTTACTCATACTGCTTTTTATTTATGCAGCCGTAAGTAAATTGACAAACTACAACCTCTTTAAATTTCAGTTGGGTAAATCTCCATTGATAGGGCCGTGGGCCTCTGTTGTTGCCATATTGATCCCTTTATCTGAGTTACTTATCGTTTTACTATTGTTGATAAAAAGAACTTTTCGTTTAGGGTTAAATTTATCATTGTCATTGTTATTCGTATTTACGACCTACCTTCTTTACATTTTAATGTTTAGCAAACACCTTCCTTGCACATGTGGTGGTATCTTACAACAACTAAGCTGGAAGACCCATGTTGTTTTTAACCTTTGTTTTATCTTTCTGAATATACTGGCGTTACGATTTTCAAGAAGGCATGAGAATTTTACCGATCATTCAAAAATAACTTTTGCATAAAAATATTTGTTGGCCAACAAGTCAGGCGTAGCTGAAAACCTGTAAAATAGAGTAAGCACCTTTATTTCAAATTACAATCACATTACGTATGAAAAAGGTAAGATTGACATTAATGATCGCTGCCGTTGTATTGGGAATAGGCGGCGCGGTTGCTACAAAAGCTGCGAACCACAAGACTAAGGCTGGTGACAGCTATTACTGGTTTAAGCCTAACAATACGACATACGTTGAATACAATGATGTTTCAGACGAAATGAGTACAAACTGCCCAGGCTCCGCCAATCCTTGTGAAAATGGCTTTACACAAGGCCAACTAATAAATGGCGATCCCCATCAAGGTGTGATACCCGGTCAAACACCGTCTGCTGTTCTCTATGAGGATTGATCTTTTTCAAAGGCACAGGGGCCATTCAGATCATAGGCCCCTGTTCCCTTTATTACTTAACCTTATCAGAAATTACAATAACGTCCATAGTTTGATAAGATTCTACCAGGTCCATTCCATAAAGCAGCAATTGTGATCTTAGATTCGGTATATTATTGATATCCGGCGTCAATTGTATATCGATATTTTCGTTAAACCCGGTCGTCTCTACAATGGGTATCGATGAGTATTGGTTTATATATTTTAGAAAAAATTGAACTGTTTGTTTTTTAAACGTCCATAGATCAGCCCCCCTATCAAATACGGAATTAATAGAAATTGATTTTGCTTTAAGGCTGTCCACTATCTTCACTTCAAGACATTTTAATTTTACTTTTTGTAGTTCGCTATTGTATCCAAAAAAATCGTCGAGGCCATTTCTGAGCTGATCGTACATTTGTCCGGCCCTATTCGGAGGGACGATCAGGTCAACGCAATAACAATACTTTTTATTCCAGTTGGGCCTGTCTGACGAGGACATTTTTGGACCGTCAAATGGTGCAGGATCACTCACTTTTAAGATCATCCTATTGTCAGGCAGATCTAAAGAACCTGCCGGTCGTTTTAGCATTGCCGCCCTATATAAATTTCTTATAGTGCAATTGGTACATTCAAACCTTGTATTGACTGAAGCCCCCATTTTATATATCCCCGCTCTTGATGCTACACCATCATAATATCCGGTGATCAGGAATTGAGATTTCAGCAATTCAATACCTTTATCATTCATGAAAAATGGCTTTTCAAAATTGAAGCTGACCACATCGACCTTTGGAGTCAAAAGAACACCGTTGCCAGACATATAACTTTTTAAAGTTACACTATTGATGCTCTCTACGCTGGTGATCGCCCTCACTATTCCATGCTGGTCAACAATTACATCATGCGGTACAGTATGATGAGGAAATAATTTTTGCATAATGGTGTCTTCAACTACGACTGGAAGCGATAGACCCTTTATACTGGGGATATCTTTAAAAGATTCTGACACCAATTCCCGTTTTTGGTAGGCTACCGGCAACACCACTAATTGATCCTTGAATTCTTTTTGAAGGGAATCAAGTTTAGGTAGGGCGGCGATGCAGGGAACACACCAGGTCGCATAAAAATCGATCAGTACAACTTTGCCTTTATAATCAGAGAATCTTGCGGAAGTAGTTTTACTGTTTAAGATCTTGCCCAGAAATACATCGGGTACTTTTTCACCGATCTTAATTTCTTTTATCGGACTTTGTCCAAATGCATAACTAATAGTGAAAGAAAAGATCGCTAATAATATTTTAAATGTTCTCATGTTCGTTTGATTAGAGTATTTGTAAATGTGCTTTTTTAATACCCCGGATTTTGGGTCAGGTAAATATCGGTGGTGATCTCACCTATGGGAATAGGATACAGCGCAGCATAAGGTTGCCAACCCGTTTTTTCTACACCAAGCACCGTATTAGCCTGAGCTGTTCTGACCAGATCGAACCATCGATGTCCCCATTCCGCAAAGAATTCTATTCTGTTTTCCTGCGCTACCGCGGCCAGGCAAGCACCTTGGCTAAGTGTAGCAGAAAGTCCTGTTAACCCCGCCCTGCTTCGGATAACATTGATATCAGCAACCGCATTGCTGATATTTCCCTGTTGCGCTCTCGCTTCCGCACGGATAAGGTACTGTTCTGCTAAACGAAGCACGTTGCTGTACTCCGTTTTGGTAGAACTGCTCATTACTTTATATTTATAGGGATAATAGTAGCTTACCCCGTTGACCGTATTCTTGTTTAACCAGGCAACTTTTCGCTGGTCAGTGGCTTCAAAAGCATTTAGTAAATAATTATTAAGTGTATAGGTGGGAACAATAGTAGCTGAGGAGGGTATGAAAGTTGCGCCCTCCGCTGTATTATAACTCGGATTTACAGGGATCAGTTGCCAGATGGCTTCAGGACTGTTAGCTAAAAAAACGTTGTTAAGATTGCTAACCAAGTTGTAAGATCCCGAATTGATGACCATCGTGGCTTGCGCTTCCGCGTTGGCCCAATCATTCTGATATAGATATATCCTTGCCAATAAAGCTGTCGCTGCCCATTTATTAGGTCTGACAGGGCCGCTCGTAGGATAAGCTGTGCTTAAAAGACCTTGGGCATTCAAAAGGTCAGCGACCATTTGCTTGTACACAAGCGGGGAAGCCGTCCTCGGCATTATATCATTTATTGCATAGTCCGTTGTAGTGACCAAGGGGATGTCCCCGAATAGGTTCGTTAAATAAAAATAACATAAAGCCCTGCAAAACTCCATCTCGCCTATTAGCTGTTGTTTTACAGATGCTGTGATGGTAGTAGAGTTGTTAAGGGCCTCTAAACAAGCATTGATCTGGTAGATATGGCTATACGCATATTTCCAGATCTGCGTGTGTATAATGGTGTTGTTGCTTGGGATAGAATTTTGATAGAATGGCAGAATAGTAGTACTGGTAGAGTTATAGATAAGTTCGTCCGCAGAAAGGCCGGGATATACAGACAGCGCCCCGTTCATAAAAAGTAAATTACTGGGCGTCATTTGGCTATACAAACCAACTACTGCGGAGGTCGCAGATGCATCATTAGCAAAAACTACGGAAGTAACGACCTGATTTATAGCGGGCGGTATTTCTACAAATTTCTTGCAGGAGGTTGCCATGCAGACAGCGCAAATGATCATTGCATTCTTTACAGGCCATGACACGGACCTTATCTTTATTCCTGACCTCTTTCGTGTCAGGGCATCAATATGTGTTGTAAAATTTTGCATTTCTTAAAATTTAAAGCGTGATTTGAAATCCTATGGTTAATGTTTTTAAAGGCGGCAAAGAATTTAAGTTCTGCGTTTCAGGGTCGCTGCCTAAATAATTGGTGATCGTGAGCAAGTTCTGGCCTTGTATATAAAGACGGCTGCCGCTGATGTGATATTTTCTGAGCCAGTTTGATGGCAGGTTATATCCCAGGGAAAGGTTCTTTAAACGGATAAAAGATGCATCCGAATATTCCCCGGAGTTAGCATAGTTCGCAAATGTTTGCTCGGAAGCATAAGTGGCTGAACTGCTTGATTGAGTGAATTGCGGGATATTGGTGATGTCCCCCGGTTTTTGCCACCTGCTTAAAATAGTTACGGGCTCGTTCGCAAAAAAGCCCGGCACATACCCATTGCCTGAAGCATAAACAGAGGCTAAATAATTCCGGCCCAATTCCTTCCGGAACTCGAAAAATATTGACAATGCCCAATTTTTATAGCGTAAGGTATTTTGAAAGCCACCATAAAATTTAGGGTCGAGGTTACCAATAGGAACAAGATCGCTTGTGTTAATGACCCCATCACCGTTCTGATCTTTGAACTGCATTACACCCGTCTGACTATTTACCCCTTCGTATTGCAGCCCTTTTATGATACTTAATGGCTGGCCGATCGCATAAATATTAGCATAGCTTGAGGTCGCAAGTCCGGGGAAAGCGATAAGTTTATTTTGAGGAACAGTAATGCTGAACATGCTCGACCAGCTAAAAGAATCAGATACAATATTTTTAGTGTTCAGCACGAGTTCCAAACCGTTGTTTTGCACGGTCGCAGGAAAATTCTCGACCACCCCCGTAAAACCTGTTTGATAAGGCAGCGTATAATTAATAAGCTGGTTACTGCTTCGGTTATAATAAAAATCTGTGGATAGCAGTATCCTATCTTTAAAAAAACCAATATCTAAACCTACAGATAGTTTCTTGTTCACAGCCCAGCTAAAATCAGGATTGGCGATCCTGTTGGGATAAAGCCCACTCGTCCCCTGGTAGGGATTGCTCGTGCTTGTCCATGTTTCAAGAAATTGATAATCTCCTATCTGGTCACTTCCCGTGATACCATAGCTGCCCCTTATTTTCCCAAAGCTCAAAACCGGGATGTTCTCGCTGATCATTTTTTCTTTTGAAAATATCCAGGCTACACCTGCCGCACCAAAATTCCCAAATTGTTTGCCCGGACCAAAACGGCTGGAACCATCTCTTCTTCCCGATAAATTCAATATATATTCATCTTCCCAGTTATAATTTATTCTGCCAAATACTGCCTCGTAATGATATAAACTATAATTGTTAGTAGCCGTTAAACTTCCTGCCGCACTTTCTGATTGCAATAGAGCATCTGAAGTGTATCCGGTGGCATCGATATAAGAACCATTGACCGTATTCTGCTGCCAGGTGCCTCCGGCAAGAATATCTAATTTACCTCTTGAAATGGTCTTCACATATTCCGCTTGTGGTTCAATGATCCAACTCCCTATAGTATTGGTACCAAATTGCGAATACCCTTTAGGCACGGCATATTGCGGAGTCTCACCTGTGGTCGGTGTGGTTTGTACTTCGTTTACCTGCATGTTATTATAACCTAAACTCGTTTTTAAGGTTAACCCGTCAAGTACCTTATAGTTGAACAAGAGATTGCTCAGTAGATTATTGGTCTGGGCTTGATAAGTATATTTTAAATAGGCGAGCGGATTGCCCCTGGTCAGGTATGCGCCATTATACTGCCACAAAATATTCCCACCAGCATCTTGAAGTGCAGGATAATTGGGAGGTAAATTGATCTGGCTTGTAAGATCCGAAATAAGTATTTTATTGAGGTCGGAGGTGTATATTGCCGATAATTGAACATTGAACCTTTTATCCGAAGATGTTTGGTTCAGGTTCAAGTGAAATGAAGCTCTGCTGTCAGCATTACTCCCTGGCAACACGGTCGTTTCATTATGGTAACCGCCACCAATGAGGAACGTGGTATTCTCATTACCACCCGATACGGTTGCCTGAGCATCGGTCATATGTGCTGTGTTTCCAATAAATTCCTTTTCCCAGTTGGTGTACCTGTTCTGGTCAAAAGAGAGCAGATCGGGCGCATTGGTAATAGTAGGTGCGACCCCATCATTTTTAAATGCCTCTTGCCGCATTTCCAAATATTGAGCGGTATTCATCATTTCCATCATTCTTGTTATGGAACTAAAACCTGTGTTAACAGAAGCATTCACACTTGTTTTTCCCGCTTTGCCACGCTTGGTTGTTATCAAAATAACCCCAAAAGCTCCCCTGGAGCCATATATTGCTGTAGCATCTGCATCTTTCAGCACTTCAATACTTTCAATATCTGCCGGATCGATAATGCTAAAAGGACTTAGTCCCGTAAATCCGTTTGTTGAAACGGCAGATGATATTTGATTAATATCATTGTTGTTCGGTGCGAATGGAACGCCGTCTATAATAAATAAAGGATCAGAATTTACCTGTGCCTTTAATCCTCCGGCACTTGTAACAAGCGCGTTCTGGCCTTCCAATTGCACGCTGAATCGCGAACCCGGCACACCGTTAGATTGAGTCACGATCATTCCGGGGACCCTGCCCTCCAGTGCTGCCAAAGGATTGCCCACAGGCTGGCTTTCTATATCACTGCTACTAACCTTGGAAATAGAGCCTGTACTTAGCCTTTGGGTCGTTGTTCCATAGGCGATCACTTGTACTTCATCAAGTTTTGAATCCGCAACTAACATTTGTATATTAAATACTCTTTGGCTGCCTATTTTGATCTCCTGTGTGGCATAGCCTACATAGGAAAATAACAAAACAGAATTTTCATCCGGTACATTAAGTACAAATTTTCCATTGATGTCTGTAGCGGTTGAAGCACCATTGTTAACTTTTACGGTTACTCCCGTTAGGGGCAGACCATCTTTATCGACGACCTTTCCAGAAACGTTTATGGGTGGTGCGTTGACATTTTCGGCTTTTATTGGTTCGGGCGGTTTGCTATTTGTTTTGGCGGATATACGCGAAACGCCGATCAAACTTCCTGCTTGTTTAAACTGCAAGGGAACTTCAGAGGACAGCACTTGTAATACTTCGGGGAGTGTTTTGTTCTTTATTTGGATATTGATGTCTTTTAATCCTTCGAGTGCTTTTTCATTGTACACGAAAGTGACATTACCCTGTTTTTCTATACTGCTGAAAATTTGTTTAATATCAGCCTGGTGAGCATCGAGCGTGATGTTCTGGGCTTTAGTGCTGTTTGCAAGCAATATACTTGCAAAGCTGGCCTGTATGCCGATGATGAGGGTCGTGATGCGCATACATTTATAGCATAGGGAATACCTGTTGCGGTAAAATTTTACCATCTTTGTTTTGTTTAATGGGTGAACTATTGAACAATGCCGCGTTAAAGGGTCCAATCTGTGACGCAGCAACATCAAATGATCCGGGACCCGATTTATCGGGCACCCGGTCATTTTAGCATCCACTCCCTGGGAGGTGACACACCTACTTAACTACTATTAACTGATCATTTATTTTTTTGTAATTAAAGTGGTTAGCAAAACTGATCGCAGTCAGTACATCTGTCAATGGCTGGTTATTCAGCCGCATACTTACCTTTTCGGTTAGTAATTTTTTGTTCTCTATCCGTATCTGAATGTTGTATTTCCTTTCAAGGCTTTGCATAACTTCCGGCAAAGGCTGGTCTTCAAAAATGAGCCGTTGCTCGCGCCACACGGCAATATCGGACAGGTCAACTTTGGTTTTCCGGATGGTCATGGCTGATTTTGACAAAACAGCCCGTTCACCCGGTAACAGGAAGACGGCGGCTTGCCGATCATAGCCTGCCAGTTGAACGCCTACTTTACCCGTACTAACTGTTATTTTATCTTCTTTTTGCTTTTCAATGGCGTTAATCTCAAAAGAAGTGCCCAGTACAGTTATGTTTTCTTTGTTTGCCCTGACCACGAAAGCGTGTTTGCTATCGTGTTTGACCTCAAAATAAGCCTCACCATTTCTAAGCGTAACCGAGCGGATGTTTCCCTTAAATTTTTCAGGATAAATGAGTGTCGTTCCTGCGTTCAGCCAAACGGTTGAACTATCCGGCAACTCAACTTGTAAAATCTTGCCATACGCAGCAGAAATCGTGGTAAACCGTTCCTCGTTGGAATTATTCCACAAGACATACCCACTCATAAGAATGGCTATTGCTGCCACCGATACAGCAATGCGTATCAATGGCCTTCGCCAGAAAGAAACATGGGTTTCACTGGAATCAATATGCACAGACAAGGCATCGGCCACGCGCTTGTACATACTATCTTCATGGATACTGACCACGTTTTCGTTTATCAGCGGTTGCTCCATTTGCGAAAGGATCATAGCTCTAAGTTGGCTGCCTTCTTTCTCCATTTGGAAATAATCAAGCAATAACTTTACTTCCTCCGGCGATGCCTTTTTTTCGAGGTAGCTGTTAAAGAGGGTTCTTAAATCGTTGTTTTCCAATTTGTTTCGTTTAAATCATTTAAAAAATACCCTTTGTTGGATCATTATCTTTCGACTGCTCCCGCACCAAATAAATAATAGCGGCGATAGCCAGGATAATTACAATAGAGAGTATAATCAAAATAACATCATCAACTATAGTATCAGGTACCATGACGCAGTTTTAAAATCTGCTCATTATACCGTCTCTGAATGATGGTATTATACTGGTAATACGGACGGGATAAGTCCAATATCTGCTCAGTTGGGGGGGAAATAATTTTTTTTTATTTATTGTGTCAATTTAAAGCTAATCATGTTATTGTTTTGCCGTCTTTCGATCTTAAAAACGGGTGGCGTTCCGCTTACACGAAAAAATCATTCTTCTTGTTAGTAATCTTTACTTTCCCTAATTTTATTATTTCTCTGATTGATAGTTGTTTTCATTAAAGCATAAATTATGGTTCCGAAACTTTATAAATATGCATCGGTTAGTTCTCGGACGAAATCTATTGTTGAAACCAATCAAATATATTTTTGCCCCCCCTGCGAAATTTAACGACCCCTTTGAATGCCAGCTATCAACCAACTACAATAAGCAGTTAAAACTGTCCAAAACAGAAGAGTTAGAAAACCTTGTCAAAGCATACCTAACACAGGAAAAGAAAGGAGAATTTGACGCGTTGTTTACCTATATCCGGGAATCAAATCCTGATTTGATCCATGATTCGAATTATATCATTTATAAAGCCTATGAATATATTCTTCCAAGACGTTCGTATTCAAGTTCAGAAACATTATTAAAAGAGGTTCTTTTCGGTGACACCGGTATTTTGTGTGTTACAACCGAGAAAGATAGCATCCTCATGTGGAGCCACTATGCCAACAACCACGCTGGAATTTGCTTTGAATTTGATGCGGAGAAACTATCTCTAATGGGTGATATTTATGATGTGAACTATGTACCAGCATATAAAGAGGTTGACAGCATTATGGACAGTATCTTAATGAAATACAATTGCTGGTCTTATGAAAAAGAAAGAAGAATCGTTAAACATGCTTGGGTAAGCGAATCAACACCAACAAATCCCAATGAGCACTGTATGCCGGAAAAAACTATTACGGGTCTCATATTTGGATGTAAAACACCTTACGAAACTGTTCATGAGTTTACACGCATTGCGTTAGCACGACATCCGCATATCCGTATCTATATGGCGGAACGTGTAGAAGGTAATTTTAAGCTTGAAATTAATGAATATGATTTATCAAGTTATCCTTCTAATAGTGGTGAAGATTAAGTATTTCGCTACCAACAATCTTTAAGCCTACCACAGTTATTTTTAATTAAAAGAAAAACATCAAAAGCTATAAAACGTGTAACATCATTAGCTTTAAACTCACGTGTGGTTCAGCATGTAGGTAAGGAGGAAAACTACTGCGGTTTCTTTTGAGCCAAAGAAATGACTTTTGATAACGCGCGATGCTTTTACCATATGGTCATTGATCGTTGAGGTGGAGATACCCAATAAAATGCTCACCTCTTCATAAGATTTACCTTCAATTTTACAAAGGGAATATATTTTTTGTCGCTGCGGCGGCAGTAGCGCTATGGCTTGGTTTAATTGTTCCTGGCTGTCTTTATAATTAATCAGGTCGTCAAGATGATGGTACAATTCCGTTCCTGATGCAATCAGATAGGCTTGTAATTTCTGGTCGAGTGCAGCCCTTCTGAAATGGTCAACAACCAGATTGGCCGCAATACGGAAGAGGTATGCGGGAAATAATTTTTCAGGCTCTAAAGAATCTCGTTTTACCCATACCTTATAAAAGACCTCCTGTAATAATTCTTCGGCGTGAGAATCGGAATGAAGGAGCTTGAGTAGGTTATTATAAACGCGCTTTTTATAGGCATGGTACAATAATTCAAAAGCCTTCCTGTCCCCATCTTTAAGCCGGAGTACAAGTTCTTTTTCACCCGTTGAATTAAGAGCAGTCAATACCTTTATATATAATGTAAACTATTTTAAAGTTACTAAATTATAAAGGCAATGTGAAGCCGTTCCAAATAATTTATTCAGTTCGTAAGTATTTACCGAACAATCGTTTTTGAAAACGAAAATATCCTGGTCGACTACGTTAGGTGGATGCCTTCAAAGAGACAATATATAAAATAAAACATTTTATTGAAGTTGCCTTAACGTAAAAAAGACCCCTTACCCAGCCTGTTAACGGCAAAAAAATAGTCTTTAACTGTATTACTTTTACCGTATGGACGATCATAAACAAATAAAAATAGCCATTGTTGATGACCATATCCTCCTGCGCGAAGGGCTGGCCCAGCACCTATCCGATGACCCCCATATGTCGGTTGTTTTTCAGGCGATGCACGGAGCAGATATGCTGCAAAAACTGGAACAGGCAGCGGATCTGCCTGACATCATTATCATCGACCTTCAGATGCCTGTCATGGACGGGTTCTCGCTTACGGATGAATTAAAAAGGAAATATCCGCTAATCAGGATATTGATACTGTCAGGTTATAGCTCTGAGTATAATGTAGCAAGCATGATCAATAAGGGTGTGAGTGGCTATATGATCAAGGAGTGTTCTCCTGATGATTTCAGAAAAGCCATCCATAACATTTATGAGACCGGCTATTATTATTCGGAAGTAGCAAATGAGCAGCTATTTAAAATATTTCAGGGCAATACGTTGAAAAACGTTCAGATACCTGACCGGGAAATGGAATTCCTGAAATTATGCTGTACAAGCTTACGTTATGACCAGATGGCAGCGGAAATGGGCATTTCCATAAATACGCTGCATGGGTTCCGGGAACGGCTATTTGACCGTCTCAGTGTGAACAGCCGTACCGGGCTTATACTATTTGCCTTAAAATCAGGAATATCTGCTAATGGATCAAATAAATTAAAGGTCAAATTATAAAAACTTATGAAAAACAAGTACACAGCTTTTAGCGCAATTATTATAGGCTTGCTTTCAGCCTGCCAAACTCAAACGGTGAAGACAGGTCCCGTTATTAAAGGCTTTGCAGCCGATAGCTTTTCGAAATTTATTGTTATCGATAGCGCCAACAAAATGTTGGGGAGTTATCTCAACAGTATCCATTATACCATGAACGATACTGACCTACAATCTTTGATCATCGATGTAAAACAACTCAGGCAATACCTGGATAGCAACCCGACAGGGGAACAGATCACTCATCTCAAACTAATGTTCGCGCATACACTCTCCTATGCCAACTCCCCAATGGCGAATACTAATGCTGGCTACCAGAGCAAAGCGCTGACCATCATTGTTGCCGGATATAATGATAGTGGAAAATATATATTTTACAATAACAATTCGGTTCTTGACTATACGCAGCCATGCCCGCCAATCTGCCCGCCTGGTAAAGCGGGCAGCCCTTTGTTAGTAAACTGAGATTTCGTTCTATGGACGCTTATTACCTAAAGAGCGATTTCCTCATCTTGACCTTAGCGTTACCTGTAATTATCGGTGCGAGCCGTTTTCGTCTGTTAGACAAAGGTAGTAAGATCATTTTTTACATAACGGTCCTATGTTTGGTAAGTGAATCATTAGCATATCTGATGGCGGTCAAATACCGTAACAATATGGTCGTGTATAATCTGAACAACTTGTTGGAGGTCTTCCTGACCTGCTTTTATTTTAACATTATCATCGATCGTTTTCGCAAAAAGAATATTGGGCGCTTAATAGGTATATTCAGTTTGGTCGTATGGACGATCAATATCCTGTTCTTTCAATCCATCAATTCGATCATCAGCTATTTCCTGTTTTATCAAGCGTTGGTCACTGTAGCCATGAGCCTGACGGCATTATCCACTTTTTTGAAACCGGGCGACAGGCGTGAGTTAAAAAAAGAAGTGCATTTCTGGTTCCCCGTGATCCTTATATTTTGCTGGAGTATGACCTATTTGCTGTTCTCCCTTGTCAAATTTTATTCCTCGAGATTAAGAGAAGAGGCGCCGGAAGTGATCATGGCATTATACGTGGTAAGTATCGTTACAAATATGGCTTTTGCGTTCGTTTTTTATTATTACCCTAAACTTCGCAGATCATGATCGCAAGGGAGATAATGGAAATAGCTTTTGCCTGTACTTTAATGCTGGTGATCTTGGTTTATTTTCTGGTGTACTTTGTCATCAGGTATAAGAACAGGGAACTCCAATATTCGCTCGAAAAGCAACGCCTGATCCTTGAATTGGAACATAAGAAGTTGAGAGCAAGCTTTGAAGAAAGAGAGCTGGTACTTAATGAGATCTCATCTGACATCCATGATAATATCGGTCAGGTTGCTTACCTCATCAACATGGATATCTATACCATAGAGAAATTATGTACAGGGAATGAACAATTAAAAGTTATCCAGCATGTGGCAGAGCTGATGAAACGTATCATCAGGGATACTAAATATATGAGCCATTCGCTGAACAGCGATTTTATCAAGGAACAGGGATTGTATCGTATGCTGGAATTCGATATGGAGCAGATCAACGCGTCAGGGAAAGTTAAGTTTATTTTAGATGTCAATGGTGATGATCATCTGCTGTCCCCTGAAGCGCAATTGTTTGTTTACCGCATTGCGCAGGAAGCTATTCATAACAGCCTGCAACATGCTGATGCCAGCAACATTAAATTGGAATTGGTCTATAGTGATGCAAATTTTATGATGAAGGTCACCGATGACGGTATTGGTTTTGATGAAGCTATCGTGAAAGAGAAAGGAACGATGGGCATTAATAATATGCATCTTCGGTCGCAACTGCTGAACGGCTCTTTGATGATAACATCACAACCCAAAGCGGGTTGCAGTCTTATGCTCAACCTTTCAGTACCCAGCGCAACGGCCTGACCCTAATTACACTGCAAAGGGTGGTCGTTATTTGATGAGAGGCAAGACAGGCCCTTCCGGTCCTGTGCATTCCTCAAATAACTATTTTGAGTGCAAAAGAATTAAGGCTGATAGCTGATTATAAAATCCAACTCTCCTGTTGCTGCGAAACCATTAGTTGTATCATAGGTTGTATCAAGCCGAGGCTTTTGTTGGACCAGCTTTAGACTTCCCGAACCTGAGCTACCGTCAAATGTGACTGTAACCGTCAGTCTGTTTTTTACTGCAAGTCCGACATTAGCTGCCGCCGCCTGGATGAATTGAATGTCCATATTTTCCAAATAGCTTTGCTGGTCGGCACTTAGCGTAAAGTTTGTCTCCATCCAACTGATAAAGTCGCTGTTAATTTCGTTAACCTGCTCAGCTAACTGTTCGTCAGTCAGAGCATATAACTCTGCCATCAATGCGGCTACACCGGCGGAGGTGAAAGGTTGTGCTTCCATATTTTAGGTTTTAAAATGAAAGGATAATTTGTTATTCGGCAAAAAAATTATTGATAAAACAAAAAAAGCCGCTTGCTGTTTTAAAAAAAATCAAATCACCTTATTTTATGGCTGCATTGAATCGACCACTTATGTATAATGATCTTTACTTCCGGCTGGCCATTTCGCTACTGGCCGCCCATATCATTGTGGCGTTCGGGGCAAAACAAAGTTTCTTCCAACTGTTGCTCATGTATTATTACTATCGTTCGCTAACTTTAAGTTTCTTTATCGCATTTTCACTTATCAACACTGTATATCTGGTGACCGTAAAACTTGATAAGCATTTTGACTGGATAGATAATACGGCAAAGCGTATTGGCTTGCAATTTGCCTTTGGGCTTATCTTGCCATCCGTTGCCGCATTCCTGTTAGCAACCTTATATTTTGCGCTGTTCAGGATCAAAATACTTGATACGGGATATTTGCAGTTTGATTTTCCTGTTATTGTAATCATGCTCCTGCTTTTGAATGTCTATTACCTGGCCTTCTATTTTTACAATCGGTGGAGACATGCCGAAAACAAAGCAACAGGCATGTCCGGCCATAAACAGGTACAGGTATTCACTGTACAAAAAGGCGCCAAAAATATCCCGCTGCCTATTGATACCGTCAGCTATTTTTATCATGATGGCCAGTATAATTTTTTACGGACATTCGACCGCGAGGATTTTCTGGTGTCGCAGCCTTTGGACGAGGTACAACAACATTTAAATGATAAACAATTTTTTCGGGCAAACCGACAAATGATCGTCAACATTAAGGCATGTGACTACTTTCAAAACATGGACCATCATAAACTGGAACTGTTTACCAAGCCTTCTTTTAAGAGCCAGGTCGTTATTAGTCAAAAACGCGCAAGTGCCTTCAAATCATGGATGAATGGCAAATAAACACCGGAAATCGACAATTTTTAAGCTATTTTTCATAACTGATCTGCCCTGCTATCCCGCAACTGATCGCAAATAATACTAAACCGATCCGGTTCTTGACTTTAATTTTTTTAAATAATGTTTTACTACAAGTATTGATTGAACCAATGCCGACACCCATTTTATCAGCGATCTCACGGGAGGTCATACCTGTGCCACATAAAGATAAAAACTCTAATTGCAAGTCCGAAATCTCTAATCCAAGATGAATAAAATCATTTTGAGTGTTTTCTACAAAATCAGTGACCTTTTCATCGATATAAAACCCTTTCATATTCAATATTTTTATGGCCGTTCTTAGTTGGTTCACGGGGCTATCTTTTAAAAGATAGCCGGGTATCCCGCTGTGAATAAGTTGAACGGCCTTATAGTCATTTTGATATTCGGCCATCAATAAAATCTTTAATGAAGGATGGTACTTTCTTATGTTGTCTAACGCTTTCTTTTCAGCAAAAGACATCTCGGTACTCAAAATGCAAATATCAGGCAAGTTTATTGTTTTCAGTTTTGAACTAAGTTCAATACTATTATCTGCTTCTACTATTACATTTATTCCTGCAAAAGAATTAATTATCGATACTAACCCCTTTCTGAATAAGGTCTGTTTATCTATAACGGCAACCAGAATCGCCCGTATTTTGGCCATTTAGACAATTTAATTAGGTATGGAATAGCGTCAATATTTTGATAGAAAAAGTGGTTGACATAACAAAAACAGCGAGTGGGGCTACCACCCGCTATTTGTCAACCTAAGCCATGCGACCATTAAAACAAAAGCGTAGAAATAACTGATCTTCGAATACTATCTCTCATCATCCAAAATATATAAGGATAAATTTCTCAAGAAAGAGAGAACCATTTCATGTCCTAATATTACTCCTTTATGATCTTTACTGAAAATTGATAATTGGGGCTTACTAAATGTAAAGTATAGGTTCCGGGGGGAAATCGTGTAATATCAAAGTCTGCCTCTGTACCGCCATCTATTTTTGCTTTTTGTACTACACTCCCTTTGACGTCCATTACATAAACGTCAGCATTGCTGACAGGGTATTTAAGCAACGCCTTAAAAAAGCCAGTTGAAGGATTAGGATATAATGAACAGGTATTTAAAATATTGGTCGAATCGATCGACTGTTGACTATTATTACTC
This sequence comes from Bacteroidota bacterium, assembly GCA_013288485.1. Classification (GTDB taxonomy): domain Bacteria; phylum Bacteroidota; class Bacteroidia; order Sphingobacteriales; family Sphingobacteriaceae; genus Mucilaginibacter. The sequence continues at coordinate 2,527 of JABDBW010000002.1, read as the reverse complement.
GTTATTCTGCTGCCCTGACCTGGGCCGGGATTACCTCCGTCGCCGCCCTGATTGAAAAAACTACAGTCATAGACCCGTTTTATTCTATTGCCAATATTATCGTAGCTATATAAGATCACGCATTGTCCAAATGCGTTTGCAGAAAGAATAATCAATACGAAGAGAATTAAGATGCGATTCATGATTTTTTGTTTTTTATGGATGATTTTCAAATAGATTTTTTCAAGAAACTAATGTCTTATTTCTATTTTTTTTGTTGTAGTTCCTTTACTATTTTGCATACGCACAAAATAGATACCCGATGGGAGTGCGTTTACATTGCATTTCACATTTTGCATTCCCTTTTCAAAATTCTTTTCACAAACAATACCACATTCTTTTCCCAGCATATCAATCAAATTAATGCGAACATTTTCATTTTCAGACATGAATTCCATATGGAGATTGTTGGTCACAGGATTAGGATAAAGTGTAAGGAGTGGACTTACAGGTTCAAAAACAGGCACACTCAGGTTCGACGGAAAAGTATAAGTGTAATAGGTATCCACAGGAGAGATACCATAAACAATGTCTAACAAGGCATTGTAGTAGCCAGGCATACGCCAGGTATAATTTTCCTGTTTATTATAAGAAACATGCGCTACACCATTTATAATAACAGAATCCGTTGTCTTGCTTGTAGAATGCACTCTAAGTACATTATTGAATGTTGCAGTAGGCAACTTTAACGTACCATAACCATCGCAGACAACTGTAATAGTATCATGAGCATAGTTGGTATCAGGTAAAGAATGACTATAGAAATAAACCGTATAAGCACTATTATAGGTAAAAGGATATTGTAACTCAACATCGCCTGCATAATAGTTTGTATCGCCATTTGCAAAGGTGCCGGTCACGGCAAACTGATTAGTATCGATCGCATAGTAGGCATATAAATTAGAACCCTGTATAGAGGCTAAATTGCTGCCTGGGAATTTACTACAATAAGGTGTACTGGCACAGGAAACATATCTTACCGTATCCACCTGCTTTGTGCCACTCAGGTTACTAAAATCCCATACTACATTTGCACCTGATGCACCAGGTTGCGCGACGGAGCCACTACAATCACTTCCGGGGCATATATATACTATAAATTCATCCCCGGCGACAGGGGTAGAATTTGAAGCAGTTAATATGGGTTGACAAAAAGCGGTTTGCCAATTACAGATGATTAAAACGAACGAGAATAAATATTTCATACTCGATTTTATGTTTACAATGATGAGTTAAAAATTATTGTCGACGGGGGATATCCTATCATAATATACATATCCTTTTACTAAAGACTTATCAGACAACTGAGATTTTTTTTCAACTTTCCACCAATTGGTATTACTATTGGGTGTATAGTAAAATTTCTCTCCCTTTTTGATAGTACCTATAATTGGTGATTGGGAACTTGCCTCTTTTCTTACATTTATATAACCATCAGGATCATCGATTTTCCCAGGTATTTTTAAAAAATAATTCATATCTTTTGGATCGATTTTATTAAATATCGATGAGCCATCGGGTAAAAAAATATCTACAACATTAATTGGTTCCTTAGCAATTTTATTCATGGAAAAGTGAACGTATTTTTTATTTGAAAAGCAAATTTTCATTAGAACAGAACTCGGTGCCCCGTCATTAACAATAGTGGTAGAATCCTGCAATAGCTTTATAATATCTGCTTCATTTAATCCTTGTGAAAGATTGCTTTTTTGTTCTTTTATTTTTAAAAAAAACAATGACTCTGATTTGGCATCATCAAAATATTTACTAAACAGCTCACCACAATCCTTGTCACTTACATGTTTCCTTTTACAATTTTCGGCAAATAAGTATTGTTCCATTTAAGTCACCACTTCCCAATCAAAAAACCCCTTATACTCATTTAAAGTAACCGTGTTCTCAGATAAGAGAGCGCTATAAAATTGTTTTATTACATTTAAATAATCTTCTTTTACTCTTGCTTTTTGGGCAAAAGACCGTGTAACAATACACAACAATAACAATAATAATATGCGCTTATTCATTTTCATTATTCCTTTTATGGTTTAATAATTATATCGCCCATGTACACCTGTTGATAACCGGTAACTATCAATCTCATTGTGCCGTAATTAGATAAGTAATTACTTATTTTATTAGCAAAATCTTGCAGAGCAGCGGCATTTCCAGTAAGTCCAATGCAACCAGCTGTTCCTGTTGGTGGGCCGTCTGGATGTATCCGCATTACACTTCGCCCATACATCGGATCAGGGGTTATATCTACACTGAACCCTATTCCATCTCTTGTAAATGCACGCTCACCTCTATATTGAAAGTCAGACAAAGTCCATTGTCCACTCGGAATTGGCCCAAACAGTGGCCTGGGGCTATTTATGGTCCCCGAACCAGATAACGCACTCCAACTGTCAGTTGCTACATATTGACCGTCTGGCCCAAGATCATACCATGTCAATGTCCCGTCAAATCTTACTTTCCCTGGTACTTGATA
>JABDBW010000001.1 GCA_013288485.1 Bacteroidota bacterium | reverse complement strand
TTTGTTTCTTTCGGTAGTAGTTATATCCTGCCAAAAGGATCAGGCTGTTGATTTAAACCAGGTAAAACCAACAAAATCAGATACGGTTAACACCTCTGGTAATTTTCTCGCAGTTAGAGGTACGCTCAAACTTACAATTGGCGATTCGACCTATATTTTTGATGCCGCCAAAGATTCCGTCGCGTTTATTAATGTACATGTTGACAGTAGTAGATATTTCGGCATTACAGCTGTTAATAAAGAACACACCATGAGTTTTGGTATCAGTTCTTCAGGTTCTGCCGCCGTTGATGCTTCCGGGCCAATAGCCGGAGGTCAGCTATTATTTAGCAATGACGATAAACACGGGTTGCAATATACTTTAGCAAAAACCACCGATCAGCAGGATTTGAATAACATCAGCCTGGCTAAATACATGCAGGACAGCGTACTTACTAAAGGCACTTTTGTTACTTTAATGACAAAGGACGGAAAGCCAAATTCATCTCTCTATAAAGTTCAGGGCAGCTTTGACCTGAAACTTAAATAAAAGGCTTACTATTTAACCAGAATGGCATAGAAACATATACCGATACAAATATAAGAAATAATTATGATAAATATGCTAATTGGCATAAATAATTACCAAATTTCCGCATCCGCTACTTCATTTTCTACTAATTGAGTAAGCAGTAACTTAACTATTGCTTCGCGGGCCCATTGTTGTTCAACAATAGAGGCATCTTCCTGGTACCATCTAACTGGCTCATTTATTTCTATTCGGGCCTTGTAAATAAAGTTTTTCTTAGGGTGCATTTTTGTTCCTTCGTAGCTATTCAGGTTTTCGGCCCTTATCACTTTGGCAAATTGTTTTACAGCTATATCAACTTGTAAACATTCTTCAAGCGAATTTTTAAAATCATGTTTGTCTTCGAGCCATAAGGTTAACATATCTTCATTAAGTTCATGGTCGGCAATTGTAATGCGGCTGTAATCATAATCAACAGAGATGATCATCCACCATAATTTGTCTTTTAGTTTTTGTGATATCTTTATCATTTTAAATAATATTAGGCCATCATTAACCGATAGCAGGTTAGTTTAATAGAACAATTTTTACCGGCCTGAAAAGACGGGCACCCACCCGGGAATGTATTTTTGAATTGCGGCAATTTCCCTGTTATATTTATTGCAGACGGCCTGGTAGGCCCTAAAGCGGATGTTCAGGTGTTCTTCTTCCATTGTGTTTACCGGGGATATTTGCTTGATCGTGTCTTGTAATGCGGAGTGAGCGAGATGCATTTTTTTCTTGTTTTTTTAATGTATTATAGGTGATTTAATTTATATGGACCGGCAAGTTATTTTCGCTTTTATGTATTACGTATATTCCCGGAGTTGCCATTTTTGTAACCGGAAATGTGGCGCGATATTCGGTTTTTTAATTTCTTTATTCATTTTTCTTTAAATTCTGTATTATTTATTTGGTTTATATATAAATATGCGTTAGATTCGTTCCGGAATGGATTACAAATATAAAGAAAAATCTTTATTAAAATCAAGAATTTTTATAAATAAATTTTGAGGATTATGGAATTTCCTGAAAAAGTTAATAAAATAAAAACAGTTCGCCCTGAAACACTGGAGTTTATAATTTTATATAATCAATTAAAAGGGAAAGCTTTTACCGGCAATGCGCAATTAGCCGAAATACTGGGCTTTAATTCGGCAAGTTCTATTACAGAAATTATTAAGAGCCGACAAAATATTGATCCTGAAAAATTTAAGATATTTAAAGAAAAATACAAAGCTTTTCTGGATGATAAAAATTATACAGAAACCACTGCGGGTTCAAAAGTAGCTGATGGTATCCCGATGTATGAAATAACGGCTACAGCATCGGGCGTAGAGGTATATAATGATATTAATGATACGCAGTCTGTAGGGCGCATGAATTTCCCCGGCATTGAGGATTGTGATTTTGCTTTGCCCGTTTGGGGCCACTCTATGTACCCTTACCTGGAAAATGGTTGTTGGGTGGCCTTAAAAGTTATTCATGATAAAAAGATATTGCCGGGTGAGGTTTACTATATTGAGTGGGGTGAATACCGGATGTATAAAAGGCTTTTAGCGGGCGATAATAAAGATGAGGTTATAGCACATTCTGACAATACTACCGAAATGGTAGGCAATCATCTCAAATATGCGCCGTTTGTTATTAAAATAGCTGACATTAAAAAGCTTTGTTTGGTTAAGGATATTCATAAAAAGCATAATCATTAATTAATCATGGCCGATATAAAAACTTATTCCTACAGCAAAAAAAACAGTTTGGTAACTATAGGCGTATCGGTTGTTTTGGGTTTGCTTTTTCTGTCAAATGTTTTCAAAGCTTATCATAATCATGACCGGATAGATCTGTTTATATTTACCCTGCTTTTATTAATGTTGGTTTTTGTATTGGGTATTGTTGTGTTTAAAAGATTATTGCCGGCATTAAAGGGTGATATTGCGCTTGAGTTTAATGAAAAAGGAATTATTGATTATTTGCGAAATATTACTATTGACTGGCAAGATATACAAACTATTGATTTTAAGCGTACCAGGAGTTCGTTCATGATCTGTCTTAAATTAAAATGGGAATCAGATTATGGTTCGCAAATATTTATTTCTTTACGATGGATTGAAGGTAAAGACAGTGATATCTATGATACCGCATTATTTTATTTCGACAAATTTTCTGACGCCGGTATACAAACTGAAGAGTAGTATTATAATAACCAGGGATTTTACTTTTATTATATACTTTGTTTATTATTGCAATTAAATGGGGGATGAAGGCATAGTAAAACGGTTAAAAATAATTGTTAAAGAGCATGGCGGTCAGCTGGCACTTGCAGGCGCTATTGGTGTCGATCAGGGCTTTATAAGTAAAGTGATCAATAAAAAGCAGGAGGTAAGCTACTACCTTATCCGCAAACTTTGCTTCCAGCTAAAATATTCGCCCGAATGGCTCATACTGGGTACAGGAGAAAAAAAGATCAACAAACCCGAAACAGCTAAATTGATCACTGAAATACAAATGATGCGCACCGAATTAGATATTTTACATGCCCGTGTGCGTGCTTTTGAAATGGAGATCAAAGAAATAAAAGAAAATAATGCAGGCGGGCAAAAAAAAGCTGGTTAATTAATATTGCAGCAAGCTTAGTTCAGGCGGTTTATTGAAATAGTTTCCAAAGCATCACTTGTATTTTTGCACCGGTTAACGGTGTTTTCTAATGACGATAGTATTTCCCGGTATTTGATCAGTTTTATCGCGTCCTTTTCATTGGCGAACAATTCGGCCAGGGCATGATAATAAACCTGGTCAGATTGATGTTCATAAATTTTTATCTGTCGGCATAATGCAATAATAGTAGCCTCCTTATGAGATATTCTTAATAAGCCAACCACTTTTTCTATTTCCAAACTTGCCTTATGTATCAGTACAGCTATTTCTTTAATAGCTGTAACAAATTCATCTATATTATATAAATACATTCTTTCGCTTGCTTCATGTATGGTATCGGCCACATCATCAATACACGATGCCAAAACGGGTATGCTGCCCCTGTTTATTGGTGTAAATATTACCTTGTCAAGCGCCAGGTAAATTTTATGGGTTATATCATCACCTGTATTTTCTAATTTATCTATTTGTTTAAAAATAGCTTCCCTGTCTTCAGTTATATCGGTATTTACTGCTGTTACCAGCAATGCGGCCATATCAACCATATTTTTGGCAGCTTCGTCAAAGAGATTAAAAAATAACGCCCTGTTGGAGAAATAGTTGCGGAATAACCAGCCCATGCCTGTACAATGTTAAGAAGTGCTAAAAATAGCAGGCCAATGTTAAACCAGTATTAAATAAATATAATGCTATGTTAATTATTTATTACGCACCTGATTCGCACCAGGGGTAATTTTAAACCACTAATAATAAGGAAATTGACTGATAATATGCCATTAAATCTACCAATATGACTTATATTTTAAATGTAATTATTGTTTAGGTATTGTTAGGTAATATTATCCAAATGTTAATCATTCCTTAACATTCAGATAATGCTGGGTACGCACTTTTGAGGACAAAATTTATTTAACCTCCTTTCAATTATGAAAAAAATGTTTACAAAACTTTTTAGTACAGTCTTAGTAATGGCTTTAGTGCTAACAGGCTTTACAGTTAAAGCCCAGCAAACAACACTTGCATCGGTTACTACAATAAGTAAGAAAAATGATGCTAAAGCAGATTCTGCCGTTGTTGCGAAAACTGATAAAAAAACTGACGCTGCTGTAATTGCACAACCTGCTGCAAAGGCAGATGCCCCGGCTTGGGTACCTGTAAGAAGGTTATGGGGTTACGCGTTTGGCGATCTTTATTTTGATCAACACGCCGACGCGACTAACAGGGGTGCTGAAACTATGTATAATGGTGTACCCGCAAATAGGAACGCATTCCAGTTCCGTCGTGTTTACATAGGGTATGATTATGATATTGATCAAAAGTTTACTGCCGAAGTATTATTAGCCAGCGAGCCAAGTGCAAATACCGGCGTTAATGGTACTACTGCTATACAAAACGGTGATAACCTGGTTGATGGTAAAATGGCATTCTGGATAAAAAACTTTAATTTACGTGTTAGAAACCTTTGGACCGGAACCGACCTGGTTGTTGGTGAAATGGGTACTCCCGGCTTCGCGCTGAACGAACCAGGCACCAACGCTCCTACTTCTTTATCAGAAGCAACATGGGGCTATCGTTTTATTGAGAAGACCATTACCGATTTTCATAAAAACAACTCATATGATGTTGGCGCTGCTTTGCAGGGAACTTTTGATCCGGCAACCAAAAACTTTGGATATGTGTTTATGTTAGGTAATAACAGCACTTCAAGCTTATTAACAGCTGCGAATGCTAATACAGGTTTTTACAAAATAACTTATGGCGATTTATGGGGTAAATTCTTTAACAAGCAATTGTATGTAGATATTTACGCTGACTACGCGCCAACCAACCCCTCCACCGCAACTATACCAGATCAGCAATCACATAGCATAATGAAAATTTTTGCTGCCTACATTAACCCGAAATTCAGTATAGGTGTTGAAGCATATACCCAGCAAATTAAAGATGGTGTAACTAACAGTGGTACCAAAGCAAATGAAGATGCTACAGTTAACGGACTTTCAGTATGGGTAAAGGGCGCGATTGTAAAAGACAAGCTTTCTTTCTTTGCACGTTATGACGGTTATAATCCTGATACAAAATTTGATAATACAAATTCTTATACAGTTAATACCAACTACGGATCATACAACCCTACTGTAAAAGAAACATTCTATACAGGTGGTTTAGACTATACACCTGCACCGAAAATTCACTTTTCGCCAAACTTTTGGTTAATTGATTATAAAGATCAGAGAGCAGCTACCACAACAGGTTATGTGGGCGATGACCATACTTTAGTTTTTAGAGCTACTTTCTATTACACTTTTGGTAAATAAAAGCAAACAAAAAATACAAACCCTAATTACTAATAAAAAAAAGATCATGAATTTAACAAAAAATTTAAAGTTAGCAGTTGTAGCATTAGCGGCATCATGCTTAACATTAGCCGCTTCGGCGCAGGATAACACTTTGCTGGGTGCAGGCAGTACATTTGTGGACCCGCTGTTCTCAAAAATGTTTTCACAATATACGGCATCTAAGGTTAATTACCAGTCAATTGGTTCAGGCGCAGGCATTGCGCAATTAACGGCAAAAACCGTTGATTTTGGAGATTCGGATGTGCCGTTGAATGATGATCAAACTGCAAAAATGGGTGCAGCTGTTCTGCATATCCCTATGACGTCAGGCGCTGTAGTGGTAACTTATAATATCCCCGGTGTTAGCGCCTCGCTGAACCTGACAGGTAAAGATATTGCTGATATTTATTTGGGTAAAGTGACCAAATGGAACAGCCCTGAAATTACAGCCACTAACAAAGGCGTTAGTTTACCTGATCTTCCAATAGTAGTTATACACCGTTCAGACGGTAGCGGTACTTCATTTATTTTTACCGATTTTTTAACCAAAGTAAATCCTGATTGGAGTTCAAAAATAGGCAAAGGAGCCGCAGTTAACTGGCCTGCCGGTTTAGGCGGTAAAGGCAGCGCAGGTGTTGCCGGTTTGGTTAAACAAACCCCTGGCGCTATTGGTTATGTTGAGCTGGCTTATGCTATTCAAAATAAAATGCCTTATGCCAGTATTCAAAATAAAAGCGGTAAATTTATCGTACCAACCATACAGGCAACAACTTTAGCAAGTAACGTTACAATACCTGCTGATACTAAGGTTTCAATTACCAATACTGATAATGCTGCCGGTTACCCTATCGCCAGTTTTACATGGGCATTGATATATAAAGAGCAAAACTATGGCGGTCGTTCAAAAGCAAGGGCTACTGAATTGTTGAAATTGTTATGGTGGAATATTCACCAGGGACAAGCTGATTGCGAGGCTTTAAATTATGCTCCACTTTCAAAATCAGCCGTAAAGACCGCTGAAGCAGTATTGAAATCAGCTACCTTTGATGGTAAGGCGATTCTATAATTATTACAGGATTGAATTTATTGATTGAATCAATCTTAAGTATATAATAAAGGCTATTAATGCAATAATTACCAGTTCTGCTTTTTTCAGGGCTGGTAATTATTTGTTATACAAAACCCTCAAAATTTGTGGAAAATAAAAGATTAGAATTATCCGATAGCCAGTTAAAATGGGAAACTATTTTCAAGCGGCTTTTAATAGCAATGAGCATTCTTCTGCTTGTTATTATTGTTGGTGTCCTGGCAACGCTTATAACAGAATCCATGCCCTCCATCAAATCATTAGGCATTGGATATTTATGGGGAAAGGTGTGGGACCCTATACAAAATATATACGGCGCTTATCCATTTTTAATAGGCACGTTGCTTACATCGTTTATTGCACTTATTATTTCGGTACCGTTCTCTTATGCCATAGCTATTTACCTTGGCGAGTATAACCCCAAAGGTTGGCTTTCGGATACTTTAAAAAATGCTGTTGAACTCATAGCTGCCGTACCATCTATTATTTATGGTTTCTGGGGAATATTTGTACTCGTTCCCCTAGTTCGCACACTCGAAATGAAAATTGGTGTGTTGCCTCTCGGTGTGGGCGTTTTTAGTGCATCATTAGTGTTAGCGGTAATGATCATTCCTTATGGCGCCTCATTGGGTATCACTTTGATCAGGATGGTACCGTCACCGTTAAAAGAGGGCGCTTATGCTTTAGGCGCAACCCGTTTTGAGGTTATCCGAAATGTTATTATGCCTTATACACGAACCGGTTTATTCGCGGGGGTGCTGTTATCATTGGGCAGGGCTTTAGGCGAAACAATGGCCGTCACCATGCTGATAGGCAATTCAAGCGCGATTGCAAGTACGTTTAAGGAGGTGCTTTTTGGCCCCGGGAATACCATGGCCAGTGTTATCGCTAATGAATTTGCTGAAGCTGACCACACCCTGTACTTATCGGCCCTTATCGAATTGGGGTTAGCGCTATTCCTTGTAACGGTTGTTATCAACCTGATCGGCAAAAGAATAATCACGCGTTTTACTAATAACTAACGGTATGGAACCAAAATTAGGGATAAGAAACGTTAAGAGTATGATATTTAAGGGGGTAATTATATTTTTTGCCTTTTTAATTACTGTGCCGCTGATTATTGTTTTACTATATATTATAAAACAGGGCATTACCCAGGTTAACTGGAGCTTTTTAACACATGTGCCGGCCCCTACGGGCGAAAAAGGCGGGGGTATAGCCAATGCTTTGCTGGGAAGTTTTATAATGGTTATGATGGCATCAGTTGTTGCTGTACCTGTTGGTATACTTGCAGGGATATACCTTAGTGAGAACCCTGGTACCAAACTGGCCTATTATAGCGGTTTATGTGTTGATATTTTGCAAGGGGTACCATCAATTGTTGTGGGTATTGTTGTTTACTTCTGGGTGGTTAAACCATTAGGGGGATTCTCGGCTATTGCCGGTAGTATTGCTTTAGCTATCATGATGTTACCAATTATTATCAGATCAACAGAACAAACGCTTAAATTATTGCCCGATTCACTTAAAGAGGCAGCATTATCATTAGGTGTGCCCTATCACCGGGTAATTATAAAAGTGATCATTCCCTGCGGTTTTGCAGGGATATTGTCGGGTATCACCTTATCTATCGCACGTATTATCGGTGAAACGGCCCCGTTATTATTTACTGCTTTAGGTAACAATTTTTTAACGATGAAGATCACGGGCCCAATGGATAGTTTACCGCATGTAATATTCTCCTACGCTACAAGCCCGTATGATGACTGGCACGACCTGGCCTGGGGGGCATCATTTATATTATTAATGTTTGTTTTAACACTAAACATAGTTACCAAACTGCTAACAAGAAAATGGAAAATACAATTGTAAAAGCTGAAAATTATAACTCGTATTTTGGCGATAACCATGTTGTAAAGGATGTAAATATCAGCATACACAAAAATGAAGTTATTGCGGTAATGGGGCCATCGGGCTGCGGTAAAACTACGTTTTTGCGTGGCATTAACCGTATGCACGAGCTAATACCCGGCGCAACCTCAAAAGGTAAAATATTGCTCGACGGTGAAAATGTTTACGATATGAATGCCATTTATGTAAGGGCGAAAATTGGCATGGTGTTTCAGCGCCCCAACCCGTTCCCTAACTTAAGCATTTATGAAAACGTAGTAGCCGGTTACCTGTTAAACGGTATTAAGCTATCGAAGGCAGATAAGGATGCTATTGTAGAAAAATCATTAACCAGCGCCGCTTTGTGGAAAGAAGTTAAAGATTCCCTGCATAAAAAAGGCACTTTCTTATCGGGCGGCCAGCAGCAGCGCTTATGTATTGCACGCGCCATTGCCATGCAGCCCGAGTTGATTTTGTTTGATGAGCCAACGTCTGCACTCGATCCTATATCTACTTCGAGCGTTGAAGCGTTATTCCATGAACTGAAAGCAAATTATACGCTAATTATTGTAACGCACAATATGCAACAGGCAGCAAGGGTAAGCGACCGTACCGCGTTTTTTTATATGGGCGAATTGGTTGAGTTTGACGATACCAAGCAAATGTTTACAGCGCCGAGAGATCAGCGTACACAAAATTACATAACGGGAAGATTCAGCTAAAAGCTAAAAGACCAAAGCTGAAAGCCATTTTGCTTTTTGCTTTCCGCCTTTAGCTTTAGGCTACTAAACATAACTTAAAGCATCATACAATGACACCATTAGAAAATGAAATAACCGCGCTTAAAAAAGAGCTTATTAGCATGTGGATACTTGTTCAGTCGCAACTGAATAAAGCTAAGGAGGCGATGATCCAGTTTGATAAAGACCTGGCCCGCGAGGTTTTGATAAAAGAGAAAAGGGTAAACTCTTTTGAGTTGAAGATAGACCGGGATTGCGAAAATATATTCGCTTTGCATTGCCCCGTAGCTATCGACCTCAGGTTTCTATTGGCGGCACTTAAAATAAACACCAACCTGGAGCGTACAGGCGATATTGCGGCCAGCATAGCGTTGTATGTTGTTGAATCGCCGGTTAACTTTGACGCTGATATACTGGAAAAAACTTCGTTGATACGGATGTATGATGAGGCGGTAAATATATTGATGGATACCCGCACAGCTTTTGAAAAAGAAGACACCGTATTGGCCCGCAGCATTTTTAAACGTGACGATGTATTGGATGCTATTAATGATAGCGCGCCGATAAGCATAGCCGAGGCGATAAAAGCTGATATAAAAACGTTGCCCGAGGCGCTGTATGTTTTATCTATCATCCGCAAACTGGAAAGGGTGGGCGATCAGTCGAAAAATATTGCTGAAGAGATTATATTTTACGTGGAAGCCAAAATATTAAAGCACTTTGAAAGCGGCAAAAAAGGCAAATCAGAAGCTTAAAGATAAATAATTGTTTAATGTGATTGGTAAAATAAGGCGAGCAGCGATGTTCGCCTTTTTCATTTAAAAAATTTATAAAATCCTGCTGACATAGGGCTGTCATTAACCCATCGTTTCTTTGAATTACAAACTTAAAAACGTAAAAGCTATGTCAATTATCGAACTATTATTAAAGGAAATTGAGCAGGAAGCTCAAGCCACCCGCAAAATGCTAAGTATTGTACCCAATAACAAATACCACTGGCAGCCACACCCAAAAAGCATGACCATAAAGCAACTGGCAACCCATATTGCCGAGCTGCCTGCATGGATAACAATGGGCCTTACAACCGGTGGGTTGGATTTTGCCGCCAACCCCTACCAACCGGCTGATATTAATAACACCACCGACCTGCTGGAGTTTTTCGAAAACTCGTATGCAGATGGCCGCGCCCACCTGCAAGCCACCAACGAGGCAGTACTGGCCCAGCCCTGGGTATTACGCAACGGCGATTATATAATCCTCAACCAAACCAAATACGATACCGTTCGCGTATCTATTAGCCAAACCATACATCATAGAGCGCAATTGGGGGTGTTTTTACGCCTGCTTAATATTCCTATACCAGGAAGCTACGGACCGAGTGCCGATGAAAAGGAAAAAATGGCGCAGTTTGCATAGTAATATGATTTTACATTGTCATTTCGACCAGCGGGAGAAATCTATACATGTGCAAGTAGCATCTGTAGGAATTTCTCCCTCGCAATTTTCATAGGTTATTTGTTATTGGTCAGGTATTTCCAAACAGGTACCGCTAATACTGCACCGGCAATGGGCGCAGCCAGGTAGATCCAAAGATGTTCCAGGTGCCATGAAGCGATAGCCGGCGCGATGGAGCGCGCGGGGTTCATGGATGCCCCGCAAATAGGGCCGGCAAACATGGCTTCTAAACCAACCACGGCGCCAATGGCGAGCCCGGCAAACATGCCTTGCTCCTTACTTCCAACAGCAACGCTTATTATTACGAGCATTAAAAAGAAGGTCAATATCAACTCCAATATAAACGATTGTAGTTCTGTACCCGCTGGCATAGTTGCACCCAATAATACATTGGATGGGAAAAGAAATTTTAATATAAAACTTGCCAGTAATGCCCCGGTTAACTGGCTAATAATATAACCGGGAAGTTGTTTTAAAGGGAAACGCTTTGCAATGCTAAAAGCAATGCTTACGGCAGGGTTTAAATGCGCCCCCGATATATTGCCCAGGCTGTAGATCATGCTCATTATAATAAGCCCGAAAGTTATGGCAACCCCTGCATGTGAAACTACCCCTCCTGTTTGCTGATCGATAATAATTGCCCCGGTTCCACAAAATACAAGGGCAAATGTTCCAATTAATTCTGCAACGTAATTTCTCATATTAGTTGATCTTTTAAATGAGATTTTACAAAGTCGGCAGCATAGGTTTTTATCATATCCCTAACCCGCCTAAATTCATGCATCACCTCATCAGGTGTACCGGTAGCTTTTGCCGGGTCGGGGAAGTTATAGTGGAAACGTTGAGCCCTGGTAGGGAAATAAGGGCAATTTTCTTTCGCGTTGTCACAAACGGTAATTACATAATCGAACGGGATATTTATATATTCATCCACATTGTTAGAGGAATGGTGGCTAATGTCGATGCCATCTTCGGCCATTACTTGTATGGCTTTTGGGTTTACGCCGTGGGTTTCAATACCCGCGCTGTAAATAGTAGCTTTATTGCCTGCAAAATGCCTGAGGTAGCCCTCGGCTATCTGGCTGCGGCAACTATTGCCGGTGCATAATACTAATATATTTTTCATAATTGATGTAAAGTTTTCTTCATAACAATTGCCGACTGCGGGCAGGCATAACTAAACTCGGATGATCGCTGTACTGCCTCGGGCACATTTATACGCGGTATAATTTCGTAGCCTTTACGGGCAAAATAATCCGGAGCGGTTTCTGTAAGCAGGTATATTTCTTTAAGCGATTTTTTATGGGCCATAATTTCGATATCCCTAACCAAGTGCCTCGCCACACCTTTACTTCGAAATGCCGGCAATACCGCCAACGAGCGCAGCAAGCCATAGTCGCCATAAATCTCCAACCCTATAGCACCCATTATTTTACTATTTTGTACTGCAACCCGAAAGTTGGCTAAGTTTATCGGGAGGTCGGCCGTTGGCAAATTCTCCGCTGCCAGTAAAGCAATCAGTTGTTGTTTATAATTTTTTGCGCTTTCAAAAGTCATTCCCAACAATTAACAGCAACCGCCGCCAGGCTCACAACAGGCCGCGACTGCTAAATTTTTTAATTCGGTTTTGTGTTTAGCTACGGGTGTACCACAACTCCCTCCCCTATCAATGGCTTTGCATTGCACGGCATCGGGCCGAAGGTCGATAACCAGGTTATCGCCATTAATTATTATCTCATTAGGGACCAGTTGCCGGGTATCAAAATCCCGGTTGCCAAATTCAATTTTTACCATGCCCGATGGGTTTAAAGGTAATGACCGCTCAACCAGTTCAATAATAGTTAATGCCTTATTAACTTTCATTGCTTTTAACTGTTGCTGGTTTTCCGGCTCCATTAACTGCACAATAATTTCGGTCCAGCTATTCATTACCCCGCCACAATCAACCGAGATAATGGGCGCCTGCTTGATCTCGGTAATATGGTAGGCAGCATTTACCCATTTATTTTCGGCATATTGAAATTGCAGCTCCAGTTCAGGATTGCTCACCAGTGCTTCTTTAAATGATCTCCAGTCTATTGTTTCCATATTATTGTAATATTGCGATTAATGTGTTCAAATTTTTTTAACAGCAGCCTTTCGGATCAGAATACGAGCCGAAAAATTTGCTTAGTTCAGTATTTAATAATTGCCATGCAGCAGGCTCAATACAATAGCAAACGCTCGCGCCCTCAATTGTGCCCTGTATTAACCCGGCGTTTTTCAGTTCTTTTAAATGTTGCGATATGGTAGCCTGCGCCAGGCCAAGTTCGTCAACCAGGTCACCGCAAATACAGGCGTTGGCATTGATGATGTGCTGTAATATGGCAATACGGGCGGGATGCGCCATTGCTTTAAGCATCAGCGCAAGCTTATTTTGCTCACAGGTAAATATTTCTGTTTTGGTTAATCCCATTATATCGCAATATTACGATTGATAGTTGAAATATGCAAATGGAAAATGAAAAGTGTTCGGGATGTCCGAGGGGAGTAGTGGTGTAAAGCGGACGGACAAAAGTTAAAAATACGTTGAATAGCGCCTATATCCCCAAAACTTGTTTTAGCTTTACATACCCGGTTTTGCTTACCGGTATTTTAGCGCCCGATTTTAGGATGGCCAGGTGGCTATCTTTTTCGTAAGGGTCTATGCGGGTTATTTCCTGCACGCTTACCATATAGCTGCGGTGCACGCGTACAAACTGCCGGGCATCCAAAGTTTGCTCAAAAAAGCTCATGGTTTTATTTTTAAGGTACGAGCCTTCGTGGGTAAATACACTTACATAATCATCATCGGCTTGCAGGTATTGCACATCGGCCACCGGAATAATTTTTACTTTGGTACCGGTTTTTACTACAATACGCTCATGTTGGGCAGGCGAAGCTGCGGCGGTTTCGGGCAGGCTTTCACGCTTTGGCTTGGCGGCGCCGGGAACCTGTGCCAGGTATTTTTCAATAGCCTTGTTAAACCGCTCCTTGCTAAATGGTTTCAGCAGGTAATCGGTAGCGTGGGCCTCGAAGGCTTTTATAGCATATTCATCAAACGCGGTGGTGAAAATTACGGCGGGCTGCTCGTCAACCAGCTCCAGCATCTCGAAGCCGTTTATTTTAGGCATTTGCACATCTAAAAATACCAGGTCTGGCTGGTGCTGTTGTATGGCTTTGAGGCCCTCAAAGCCATCGCCGCATTCCTGTATAACTTCAATCTGTGGGAAACCCTGCAAATATTCTTGTACAACCATACGGGCCAAAGGCTCATCATCAATTATTAATGCACGTATCATAACTGCGGAATTTTAATAATGGTTGTAAATATATTATCATTTGCATGAGTTTCCATCAAGTCGTTGCGCCCGAAAAGTAAATATAACCGGCGCTGCACCGCACTCAAGCCAAAACCTGTACCCTGGCGGGGCCTTGAAGTTTTCGGGTCGAAGGGGTTTTGCACAATAAGTTCGAGGTAATTGCCCTCCAATTCACCTCTTATGCTTACCACTACCTCCTCGGTAGTATCGTACAGGCCAAATTTAATGGCATTTTCAACCAATGGCTGCAGTATCATAGCAGGCAAAATACTTTCGCCGCATTTTTCATCGCAGCTTATTTCGGTTTTTAAGCGGTGGCCAAAACGGACCTTCTCTATATCCAAATATAAGTTCAAATGCTGCAATTCTTCATTTAAAGTAACCTGCTGCTGGTCATCTTTTTTCAAGGTGCCCCGCAAAAAATCGGATAGCTGGTGTATCATTTTACGCGCCTCATCGGGCTTAAAGCCTATGAGGGCGTTGATGGAGTTTAAGCTGTTGAATAGAAAGTGTGGCTGTAGCTGCTGCCTAAGGTTGTATAATTCGGCATCACGCGCCAGTTTTTCGGCCTCGAGCTTACGTTTTTCATTTTCTTTCTGGTCAATTTGCGAGTACCATATCATACTGATCATGGCCATCCACCCGATAGCCAAAAAATCAGTAAAAAACCTTATCACTAGCGACTGCGCCATAAAATTGAAATATACCGACCCCGTATTTAAATATGGAAGTATATAACGGCAACCGGCGGTACAACTGGCGGCTAACGCCACGCACCATATCAATATATTAATATAGCTGCCCTTACCGGGCTGGTAGTAGCGCAGATTATTATTAATGAGCCAGCAGGCGGCAGTAAGCAATATAGAACTTACCAGGCTATCAGTTAAGGCGGTGTACCAGCCAAATCCAAAACCGTGTATAATGTAGGTCTGCAGGCTGGTCCATGCCAGCCCGCAGGCCACGAATGCCCAGCGTAATTTTGAAAATGTTAAATTTGATGCCGCCAAAATTGATGATTTTATTGGTATTAATAGCTGCGTATATCTACGCCTGCAAAAATTGATATTCCTTTTAAAACCAATACCTTATTATTGTCCAGCGGAGCCGAGGTTCTAATACGTTTATCATCAAAACCTGCAAATACGGCTGCCATATCTGATATGACCATCCAATGCGACGGAACAATTATTTTAGTACCGCCAAATACCTGGGTCACATCAATATAAACGCGGCCGGTAATATCGGCTTGCGTAAAATCAAGTTCCGAGCCGCCAAATATGTTTACGATATCGCCTCCCTGGAAATTCTTTGAAAAGATGATCTTTTTTACACCGCCAAATATTGACACTGCATCCAAATGATCGTCGCCGGTATAATTAGTGCCGGGGTTTGGGGGAGTTGCCGGGTCATTAGGCGCAGTACCGGTTGTGGTATAATCAACTACAGGCTCGTTTGGGTTTGCAGGGTTTGGGTTATTAAAGTTGTATTTGCCATAATCCCATTTTCTTTTCCAGCTTTTTTTATCCCAATAATCAGCAGGATGGTTACGTCTTAATATTAAATAAATGCCAAATGCAATAATTATTATGGGCCAAAAAATGGCGCTGGCGTTAAATCCGGGTATAATGCGGTCAAGCAAAAAAGCAACGCCAATAATTACCATAATTGCCCATGCCGAATTACGGAAATTATGGCGGGCGCCGCTATACAATCCCCATACAATTAACCACATGGGCCAGCTAACTATCCAGTGGGGGAAAAAGAAATAATCAAATTGCCTTAACAGCAACGATGCGCCAACCGCGAGCAATACGAGGCCGGCTAAAACTTTCCCCCGACGGGGGCCGTTTTGATATTCTATATTAGGGTCATTAGTCATGTTCGTAATTTTAAATCTATAACCAAATGTAATGCACCAACGTAGATAACCCAAAACAATATAGGCGATTTGTTAAAAGAACTCGGTAAAGGGTGTTATTATGTCGGTGAAAATAATAAGTAAATTTTTATTTCACATCAAGCACCCCTGACCTAAAGGGCTCAGCCGGTAATCCGGCGGAATTTTGAAGATTAGTTATCGGGAAGTTAGTAAAGGCATAACGGATAGTTTGTATGGGCAAAGGGGTATCTGCAGGTGCAGTAACAATAATAGTATTTCCGTTTATAACAGCTTTGCCCTGCCTTAAAACCTGGTCGGTTCCGGCAACAAAAAAATACTGGTTAAGCGGAAAATTATTGCCGGTTGTAAGCCCGTCGGCAGTACCGGTCGCAAAGCTTATTGTGGCTGTATTATTATTTACCGTAAACGAAGAATACTGAGGGCCTACAGCAACAACGTTTTTTCCATAATCATTTTTTAAGGCTAATAAAGCCAGCCTTTCGCCCACTGGTTTTTTATTTGGGGGATGATGGTTAAGCACATCGCCTATATCCATCGTTACGGCCATACCGCTATTGGTTACGTTGGTTCTAATTAAAGCTTGCCCTTCTCTAAATAATGCTATATCGTCAAGTGTAGCATCGCCGGTTTGGCCATTATCAAAGGGCGCCAGCTGTACATAATAAAATGGCAATGCACCCTGGTTAAAAGCGGTTCGCCATCCATTAATTAATGCGGTATTTAGCTGGGTATATGTGGCTGCTACCATTTGGTTCTCGTCGTTTTCGCCCTGGTACCAAATAAAACCTTTAACTGATAAATTTATTAATGGCGCTATCATCCCATTATAATATTCGCCACCTGCGGCATCATTGGTTGATAGGAATGCTTCCTTATTCATCCATTGCGTACACAAGGTATTGTTGACAGCCGAAACCACGACGCCTATGGGCACGTTAAGATCGGTATTTAATTTACGGGCGAAAAAATAGGCTACCGCGCTTATATTACCTACAGTTGCAGGCGAGCATATATCCCATTTTGAACCATTAGGTAAGTCGGCGACGGGGCTTGCCTGGCTATTGGTAATTACAGTAAAGGCACGTATTTGTGGATAATTGGCATTAGCTATTTCATCCGGGTAGTTTAAAACCCCGGTAAAGGGTGCTATCGGCCCAACAGGCATTACCATGTTTGACTGGCCCGAGCATATCCAAACATCGCCAATTAGTATATTAGAAACCATTATGGGTGTTTTACCTTCAATTGAAGCGGATATAGTTTGCGGGTTTGAATTTACCGGTGAGGCGGGGATACTAACTTTCCAATTCCCATCAACATCCGTATTGGCATAAAATGGGGTTGTGTTCCAACTTACATTAACAACAACCTTATCGCCAACAATTGCCTTACCCCATAACATAAGAGGCTTATCCCGCTGTATGACCATATTATCCTGGAAAATGGTTGAAAACGAAAATGAACTGGTTTGCGTGGTATTGGGGTTTACCTTATCCTTTTTGCTACAGCTTATTAATATCAGCACACAGCAAATCAACACAAGTAATTGTATTTTCATATAATAGCGAAAAGGGACTGTGTAAATGTAATTATTTATTGCTTATACCTCCGGCTCCTGCTGGCTCAAACAATGAAAACTGCCTAATCCCCAAATAATATCGGTAGAATCAATACCGATGACTTTCCTGTCGGGGAAACATTTCTGCAAAATTTCTAAGGCTTTATCATCGTTATTACAGCGATAAGTTGGCATTACAACCACAGCGTTGCCAATATAAAAATTAGCGTACGATGCCGGTAAACGTTGGCCGTCATAAATAACAGGGGAAGGCATAGGCAGTTCAATAATATTTGGTTGCTTACCGTTTAACAGGCGCATGGTTTTTAGGGTTTGCAGGTTTTCCTGCAGAATGGGATAGTTTTCATCGCGCTTATTCTCTTCAATAACCGTAACCACAGTATCCTCGTTTACAAAGCGGGTAATATCATCAATATGGCCGTCGGTATCATCGCCAATTATGCCATCGCCCAGCCATAATATTTGCTCGGCGCCGTAATAATTATACAGGTATTCTTCTATTTGGTGCTGGTTTAAATGCGGGTTACGATTTTTATTGAGGAGGCAGGCCGTAGTGGTTAATATAGTACCCTTTCCATTAAAATCAACCGAACCACCCTCCATAACAATGCCCGGATTATAAACGGCCAAGCCAAAGTGTTCACCTATTTTGGTGGGTATAACATCATCCAGATCAAACGGCGGATACTTATTACCCCAGGCGTTATAACCCCAGTCTACAATTACTTTTTTCTTAGTTTCGGGGTTGATTAGGAACGCGGGCCCATGATCGCGGCACCAGGCATCGTTGGTTTCAAATTCAAAAAACTCAACCCGGCTTAAATCAATATCAATCAGCTGCAATTGCTGTTTGGCAAAAGCGGCCATCTGCTTATCTTTTACATTAATGCGGACTAATTCCCCTGCAGTTAGCTCCTTTATAAATTCGCAATATCTCGGATATATAGTGCCAATTTTTCCCGGCCACGATTCTTCCTTATGCGGCCAACTTAACCAGGTGCCGGTATGCTGTGCCCATTCGGCGGGAAAATAGAAACCGTTTTTTGCAGGCGAATCAGAAAAGTTATTCATCAAGCAACCGTTTTGTTATCGGGGAATAAGAATCTATACGCCTGTCGCGCAAAAACGGCCAGTGTGTGCGGTAGAAATCAGTTTTATCAAGGTCAAGTTCCTGTACAACAACTTCCTCATCATTATGCGATGCCTGGTAAATTATACTGCCAAACGGGTTGGAAAAAAATGAACCTCCCCAAAATTTAACTCCGGCTTCTTCGCCCACACGGTTAACGCTTACCACATGTACCCCATTGGCTACCGAATGCGAGCGCTGTATGGTTTGCCAGGCGTTATATTGCTCTGTATTGGTAGCTTCGTCCTGCGTGTTGGCCCAGCCAATAGCGGTTGGGTAGAACAAAATTTCGGCGCCCATTAAAGTGGTAATACGGGCAGCTTCAGGGTACCATTGGTCCCAGCAAATGAGTACGCCAATAGTGGCGAATTTGGTTTTGAAAACTTTATAGCCCAAGTCGCCTGGGGTAAAGTAAAATTTCTCATAAAACCCCGGATCATCCGGAATATGCATTTTACGGTACTTGCCTAAATAAGCGCCATCCGCGTCAATAATCGCAGTGGTATTATGATAAAGTCCCTGCGCGCGTTTTTCAAACAGGGATGCGATAATAACTACACCCCATTCGGCAGCTATTTTTGAAAGCTCATTAGTTGAAGGTCCGGGTACAGTTTCGGCTAATAAAAAATTGGCATGGTCTTCCACATCGCAAAAATAAAGTGATGTAAACAGTTCCTGCAGGCAAATAATTTGCGCGCCTTTTTTAGCGGCTTCTTTTACTTTAGCGATAGCTTTTTGTAAATTTTCGTGCTTGCCGGCTGTGCAGGTCATTTGCACTATACCAACTTGTACTTTACCCATTCTTTAAAAATTTGTGCAAAAATACGGTTTTTAGAGATTAGAGGTCAGTTAATCAAAGATTAGTTTATTTGCTTGGATACTTTAACACTAATTAACGCATTACTAACTTCTAATCACTAATCAACCAATCTCTAAATTATTACCTTTGCAAACTATTTGGCAACATTGCCTATGAAATTAATGATGCCTCATCAAGCATGGTAGAAAAAAATAATTACGACGAACCGGCATTTGATCCCAGTGAATCTTTCCCATTCGAAAGCCCTGAAACAATAACGGAAACCAAAGCCCCCAAAACGCTTAAAGGCAGGTTATGGAATATTACCAAATTGCTGTTAAAAATAGCGGTTACCGGCGCGTTGCTTTATTATGTATTCAGCAAAATAAATATTGAGCAGGTTAAAGCATTGGTTTCACAATCAAATCCATGGTGGATATTGGCAGCTATAGTTTGTTTTTTTGTATCAACAGTTGTTTCGGCTTCAAGGTTATTAAGTTTTTTCAAGTCCATTGATCTGCATATTGGCTGGAAATTTAACCTGCGTTTATATATGCTCGGTATGTTTTATAATTTATGCCTGCCGGGAGGTATTGGCGGCGATGGATATAAAATTTATTTGCTTAATAAACGGTATAAAAAACCGGCAAAAAAGGTTTTTTGGGCCATATTATTTGATCGTTTGAGCGGGTTTTGGGCCATAGGGTTAATTACAGTAGTGCTGGTTATATTTTTACCTCAGTTACATATACCAATTGTGCTGCCCTGGGTAATATTTTTGGCAGGTACCGCTATTTATTATTTTGTGGTTTATAAATTCTTTAACGATTACACGAAGCATTTTTGGGAAGCACATTTTAAAGCTGTTTGTGTACAGTCATTGCAGGTATTAACCATTTTAATGGTGATGATAAGTTTGCACCATGAAGGAAAATTCGCCCCTTATCTGTCGGCATTTCTTATGTCGTCAATGGCAGCGGTAATTCCGTTTAGTGTTGGCGGGTTGGGTTTCCGCGAATTCATTTTTAAATACGTAATAACCGAAATGTTTCAAATGAACGGCGAACTGGCTGTAGTGTTAAGCCTTTCATTTTATGTAATATCGGCTATAATAGCTTTGTTAGGCGTATATTATGTGTTCAATGAGACTAAACTCGAAGAAAATTAATTTTCGAATTAAAAAAACGTAATGAATATTATAGTAACAGGCGCCAGTAGCGGTATAGGTTTTGAAGCCGTAATTGAGCTGATCTTATCAGGCGAGCATAAAGTTATAGCCCTGGCAAGATCGCAGGATAAACTAGAGCGTCTTTCCGAAATTGCCGCAGGCTTAAACCCTGATTGTATATTATTTCCGATAACATTTGATATTGTACACGATGATTATGCCGACCTGGAGCAATTCATTAATGCTAATTTTGATGGGAAGATAGACGTTTTAATAAACAACGCGGGTGTTTTAATTAATAAGCCATTTATACAATTGCTGGAAACAGATTTTGTTGAAATGCTGCAAAGTAATTTTATAGGGCATGTGCGTATTATTCAAAGCTTGTATAAATTTATGCCAACGGGTTCGCACATTTTAAATATTGGCAGCATGGGCGGTTTCCAGGGAAGCGCCAAATTTTCGGGACTGTCGGCTTATTCAGCAAGCAAGGCCGCGTTACATACTTTGACTGAATGCCTCGCGCAGGAGTTTGTTCAACAGGGTATAAACGTTAACTGCCTCGCATTAGGCTCGGCACAAACCGAAATGCTGGAGCAAGCTTTCCCGGGTTATCAATCGCCTGTAATGGCATTCGAGATGGGCAAATATGTTGCTGATTTCGCTTTAACCGGCCATAAGTTTTTTAATGGGAAGGTTTTGCCGGTAACCGGGAGTACGCCATAAAAAACGCATCAAGTCTGTTGATGCGTTAGGTGTTAAGATGTCCGCCTTGTTTCGGGATAAGATAGGACGGAAGCTCTTCTTTAATTATTTTTTCAAAAACACAAGTATGATGGCTAAAGTTGCCCCAACCTGCCCTACCCAAAAAATGAACATCCATTTAATGGTATTAGCTTTAACTTCACTTATTTCTTTACTAAGGTCATATTTAACCTTTGCAAGATCATCTTTAGTGGCTAATGTTTGGATTGTAGCTTCCACAGATCGTTCTGTTTTATTATCAATGTATTTAAACATTGCCTCGGTAGTATCGGTACCTAATTTATCAGATAACAAGGTATACAGCCGGGCGGTTTCTTTTGCTTCTAAGTACATCACAAATATAATAAAAAGTGTTTCAAATATTTACAATATCAGCTTAGTTTCTGCCACCTACCTTTAAAAATTCGTTCACTACCACTTCTGATACATAACGTTTGTTGCCATCTTTATCTATATAGCTCTTGTTACTTAATTTACCTTCAATGGCAACTTCATCGCCTTTTTTAAGATATTGCTCGGCCAGGTTGGCCTGCGCACCCCATAGGATCAAATTATGCCATTGGGTTTCGGTGATCTTTTCACCTTTGTCGTTTTTGTAACTTTCATTTGTAGCGATCGATACTTTTGCCAGTTTTTTGTTAACATCAAAAGTTTTTACTTCGGGGTCCATACCCAGGTTTCCTACCAGGCGTACGCTGTTTTTTAGTGTGTACATGTTTTTAATTTTTTTGTTTTTAATTAATTGACTGGACAAAAGTGCTAATTACTAAAAATATTAGTCGGATAATAAATGTTTATATTCATTTGCAAACGTTTGCAAGCGGATACAATATTGATTACCTTAGCATTATGAATATCGAAAAAACATGCCTCGACTGTGGTTCAGTAATACATGGCCGTGCCGATAAAAAGTTTTGCAACGATTTATGCCGCAATAATTATAATAACCAACTAAATAGCAACAGCTATAACCTGGTACGTAATATTAACAATATCTTAAAACGTAACCGCCGTATACTGGAAGAATTGAACCCATCGGGCAAAACAAAAACTACCCGCGAAAAGCTTGCCGCTAAGGGCTTCAATTTTAAATACCTCACCAATAAATACGATACTCAAAACGGCAAAACCTATCATTTTTGTTATGAATATGGCTACCTGCCCTTAGAGGGCGATGAATTTTTACTGGTTAAGCGCGAGGAAAAGGCGGAGTAGACGGTATTTTACAAAACAGTGAGACAACTGCAAGTGTTACTATTCATATTTGCATAAAAAAATTATGCCGCACCTGTTCTCACCACTTCAAATAAAAAATATAGAATTAAAAAACCGCATAGTTGTTTCGCCCATGTGCGAATACTCCAGCGAGGATGGTTTTGCAAATAACTGGCACCTGGTACACCTGGGCAGCAGGGCTGTTGGGGGCGCTGCTTTGGTAATCACCGAAGCTTCGGCGGTATCAGCCGAGGGCCGTATAACTCATGCCGACCTGGGTATTTATAAGGATGAACACATCACCAAATTAAAAAAGATCACCGGTTTTATACATGAGCATGGCGCGTATGCGGGTATCCAACTGGCACATGCCGGGCGTAAAGCCAGCCATCAAAGGCCCTGGGATGGAGGCGCCCAGATACCATCGAACCAACCAAATGGGTGGAAAGCATTTGCCCCAAGCCCGGTACCATTTGATGCTAAAGAAGAGGCACCGCTTGAGCTGGATAAAGCAGGTATTGAAAAAGTAAAAGCTGATTTTAAGGCTGCCGCGACAAGGGCATTAAAAGCTGGGTTCGATGTAATTGAAATACACGCCGCGCATGGTTACCTTGTCCACGAGTTTTATTCGCCGTTAAGCAATCATCGCAAGGATGAATATGGTGGCCCGTTTGAGAACCGCATACGTTTATTACTCGAAGTTATTGAAGCTGTATTGCAGGTTTGGCCCTCTTCTAACCCTTTATTTGTGCGCATATCCTCAACCGACTGGACAGAGGGTGGATGGACCGCGAATGACTCCATAGAGTTAGCCAAAATATTAAAGGATAAGGGTGTTGACTTGGTTGATTGTTCATCGGGCGGTAATGTGGTGGTACCAATTCCGTTAAAGCCGGGCTACCAGGTTGAGTTTGCCCAAGCTATACGTAAAGTGGGTATACTTGCCGGGGCGGTAGGGTTAATAACGGAGTCTAAGCAAGCGGATGACATCATACAAAACGGTGAGGCCGATGTGGCGATCATGGCCCGTCAATTGCTGCGCGACCCCTACTTTCCGCTGCGCGCGGCGCACGAGTTGGGGCATGATGTTAAATGGCCCGTGCAGTATGAGCGGGGGAAGTGGCATAAATAGTGATTGGAGATTAGTTATTTGGCGATTAGGTTAATATATTTACATCATAAAATCAACGCAAAAACAACAACTATGAAACGCACAGCAAAAGCCCATTGGAATGGCACTTTAAAAGAAGGTAAGGGAGAAATATCTACCCAAAGCACCACTCTTAATAATACGCAATACTCCTTTAAAACCCGTTTCGAGGATGGCATTGGCACTAACCCCGAAGAACTGATAGCCGCCGCCCACGCGGGCTGTTTTACCATGGCTGTTGGCGCTGCCTTGTCAAGGGCCGGGTTTACGCCGGGCGACCTATCGACCGAAGCTGTCTTAGAATTGGATATGGCCACTTTAACCATTACCGGTATTCACCTGGAGTTAACCGGGTCGCCGATTGAAGGAGTACCTGCCGATAAGTTTAAAGAGATTGCTGAAGGCGCCAAGGCCAATTGCATTATATCGAAAGCATTGAACGTACCCATTACTTTGGGTGTGAGCTATTAGCGCTAATTTATTCTTTGATTAACAAAGCGCCTTGATATTAAATCAGGGCGCTTTTGTTTTAGGGTGATGATACAAAACACCTGCTCTACATATTTTCTAATTGGTTGATAGTCAATAAACAAAGTGTTCATGTTTTTCAGCGTGAACAGTCGTGAACGCTCCGTGAACACTTTGTTTGTTGATTATCAATGAGTTAATAAACTCAACTCGTTTTGAACTCTGGCACATAAGTATATTATGATATTTTGTATAGGTGTTATGAGTACCTACATTTTAACGACTTTCCTTTTTACTCTTACCCTCACCCCAACAAACAATATCCCCAATACCGCTAAAAAACTGCCTGTTTTGGGCAGGTAATCGCCATACCGTACATAAAACGTCAGATCGGAATTTAAATTAATATTTTGTTTGATAGCCGTTTTAACCCACCATTTGGTTTGCTGTACAATATCGCCCCGCTGGTTAATAAACGCGGAAATACCCGTATTGGCCGAGCGGCAAACCCATCGGCGGGTTTCAACGGCGCGCAGTTTGGCATAGTCAAGGTGCTGGTCCTTGCCTGATGTGTTTTCCCACCAGCCATCGTTAGTAATTATAGCAATGAATTGCGCTCCGCTGCGTACAGATTGCGCCACCCATTCGCCCCATATAGATTCGTAGCAAATAACCGGCGCCACGCCTATGCCACTTTGCGAATAAAGCACCGAGGGCTTTTCTTGTTTAGCATAGCTGCCCGTAGCTCCCCCCAGGTGATCAAATACAGGTTTCATGAACGATAAGGCATCGCCGAACGGCAATGCCTCGGCTCCCGGCACCAGTTTCGATTTATGATAAAATCCCACTTCGTCCGAGTTCTCGATACTAATTGCCGCGTTATACCTGTCGCTAAATTGTTTGCCTCCGGGTTCCGGTTCAGCAGTTTGTGTTTTACGGGTATTGAACAGTTTATAAGTTTCAGAACCGGTTATAATATTGCCGTTTTTGTATTTAGTTAAAAAACGCTGTGCCTGCATAAAATAACTATTGGTACGGATATGGTCCTCATCAATGGGATCGGGAATAGCAGTTTCGGGCCATATAAAAAACTCGGTATTAACCTGCCCGAGCGAATCGGACAATAGTGTCAATATAGATACCTGGTGATTGGGCGGCATAAAGCTCTTTGCATACGGGTCAATATTGGGCTGCACCACTACAATATTTGACGGATTAACCTGCTCTTTATAGGAGCAATACCGATACAACGAAAAACCGATCGGTGCTACCAGTACTACAACCAAGGCCGCAACCAGTTTTTGCCTCGTGGCTTTGGTTTGCGTTTCTTTGAGCCCTGTATAAATTAAAAATATAAGGATGTTAATTACCCATATCCAAATGGTGCCGCCGTAAACGCCGGTATACTCATACCACTGCACCCATGGGTGCATCACCGCGAAGCCGTTGCCCAGCGTCATCCATGGAAAACTGAGCTCCCAGGTTTGGTGCAGGTATTCGTAAGCTATCCAAAAACACACTAAACCAACCAGTCCCCAGCTACAGTTAGTAGCTATCCTGAAACGATAATACAGCCAGCAAGCAGTAGCCATGAGTAATGGACCTAACGAATACGGTATTAATGAAACAGGTACCGCTACAATTCCGCCAATTATTTTTAACGAGTTGTACACCCAATAAATACATAAGGTATTCCATATAAAAAATCCCAGGAAGGTTATGCCAAATATTCGCTTCCCTTTGTTGGTTGATGTGGATTTAATGATATTTTCCATCGCGACCAGCATCGGCACCAGCCCGAAAAATAAAAACACGGTGGTATAATGCATAGGCGGCCACGCTAACCAAAGCAATAAGCCGGAGAAAATGGATAGAAGGATATTTTTTTTCATATTATAATTATAATCAGCGTCATTGCGAGGAACGAAGCAATCTCTGCATAGGACAGGTTCATGAAAGGTTTTGTCCTTTAGTAAAAATAAGAAAAAGCATTTTCTCCCTGACTGTCTGGTATAGAGATTGCTTCGTTCCTCGCAATGACGCTTTATTTTTTAGTGTCAATTTTCCCCATCACGCATATCACAAACTCCCCCTTCAAAGGATGGGTTTCAAAATAAGTTTTAACCTCGGTAACCGTACCTCTCACCGTTTCCTCAAACATTTTCGTTAGCTCTCTTGAAACAGAAATTTGCCGTTCAGCACCAAAATAGGTAGCCATTTCATCCAATGTTTTTAACAAACGGTGCGGCGATTCATAAAGTATAATAGTGCGGTCTTCCTGCGCTAATAGCTTATAACGCGTTTGGCGTCCTTTTTTTAAAGGTAAAAATCCTTCAAAACAAAACCTATCCGTAGGGAACCCCGAGTTTACAAGCGCCGGCACAAAGGCTGTAGCGCCGGGCAGGCACTCCACCGCTATCTCATTTTTTATAGCTTCGCGCACCAAATAAAATCCCGGATCGGATATGGCAGGCGTCCCGGCATCGGATATTAAAGCGATATTTTTGCCCTCCTTTAAAAAACGGATGATCTCGCCAGATGACTGATGCTCATTATGCTGATGATGCGAAAAAACTTTCTGATGAATATCAAAATGCTTCAGCATAGGCGCCGACGTGCGGGTATCTTCGGCCAGGACCAGGTCCACTTCCTTTAAAATACGCAAGGCTCGCAGTGTAATATCTTCGAGGTTGCCTATCGGGGTGGGTACGAGGTATAGTTTGCCGCTTGAGTTCATGGTTCATAGTTGATGGTTCATAGTTGATGGTTTGTTTTGGTTCTAATTATCTTGTTTTTTTATAAATGGCTATGATCTATGAACCATCAACCATGAACTATTTGCAATTTGGCCATGAACCATGAACCATAAACTATGAACTAATTATATCTTTGCCTTAAAATAAAATCAATGCTGCAAGTTAGTTATATCCGCGATAACAGGGAACAGGTTTTAGAGCGTTTGGCTGTAAAAAAATTTAAACAGGCTGAATTAATTGATGAAATTATTCAATTAGATGATGATCGGCGTCAAACCCAGGTTAAATCGGATAATGTTTCGGCCGAGGCAAACGCGGCCGCAAGGCAGATTGGCGATTTAATGCGCAACGGAAAAAAAGAAGAAGCCGAAACCCTGAAATCAAAAACTGGTGTATGGAAAGAGGATATAAAAAAATATAATGAGCATTTGGCGGCTATTGAAGAGGAACTGTATCAAAAATTGGTACTCTTACCCAACCTTCCCCATACTTCTGTGCCTAAAGGGTCAACCCCCGAAGACAATGAGGTAGTGTTTGAAAATGGCGCGATGCCTAACCTCCCGCCCAACGCTTTGCCGCATTGGGAACTGGCCGCGAAATATAAACTGATAGATTTTGAACTGGGCGTTAAAATAACAGGGGCAGGTTTCCCGGTTTATACCAATAAAGGGGCAAAACTACAGCGCGCTTTAATAAATTTTTTTATTGACGAAGCTGAAAAAGCAGGCTATAAAGAAGTAAGCGTGCCATTAATGGTAAACGATGCATCTGGCTTTGGCACCGGGCAATTGCCGGATAAGGAAGGCCAAATGTATTTTGTGGGATTGGATAATTTATACCTTATACCCACCGCCGAAGTGCCCATTACCAACCTGTACCGCGATGTTATATTAAAGGCGGATGAACTACCCATAAAAAATTGCGGCCACACGCCTTGTTTCCGGCGTGAGGCTGGCTCATACGGGGCGCACGTGCGTGGCTTGAACCGCCTGCACCAGTTTGATAAAGTAGAAATTGTACAAGTGGTAAACCCCGAAACATCATACCAGGTGTTGGAGCAAATGAGCGCGCATGTGCAAAGCCTGCTGCAAAAATTGGGGCTGCCCTACCGGGTATTGCGCCTTTGCGGCGGCGACATGAGTTTTGCATCGGCTCTAACTTATGATATGGAAACCTGGAGCGCCGCCCAGCAACGCTGGCTGGAGGTATCGTCGGTATCAAATTTCGAGACTTTTCAAAGTAACCGCTTAAAGCTGCGTTTCCGCAACGCGGAAGGTAAAACACAGTTGGTCCATACTTTAAACGGAAGCGCTTTGGCTTTGCCGCGTATTGTGGCAACGCTGTTAGAAAATAACCAAACAGATAAAGGGATTAAAATACCGGAAGTGTTAGTGCCCTATACCAAATTTGAGTGGATAGATTAAGCGTAAATTGTTTCAACCAATTTATTGAGTGAAGCACCTTGCAGCATATTGTTCAGCATTTTAATATTGGCGTGCATTTTTGATTGCTCATCTTCACCATAAATAAAATGTTGAACACCCAATGTCCTAAATAAATCGTCGACTTTGGTGTGTGAACGGGATTTGTAGCAGCATATCCTTATTTTTTTATAAAAAGGATTAGCTATAATGCGGCGCAAAATTTTTTCTATCTCGTTACCTATATAATCATAATCCAGGATTATACTGCAGGGTTGCAATTCATGTATAGCCGGAAAAATTCTGTTAATATTGGTAACGTAAATAACACTCTGTTTGCCCGAAATAATAACATTTGTTGCAGCATCAGTTACTACAAGCAGTGGTTTTGGTTTGGTTAGCATTGCATATAATAATTATGAATTACCATGCATACGAAACCTAATATTAATTTGTTTCATAAAAATGTAATTTAAAGTTAACTTCTAATTTTAAGTTAACTTTAATATAACATCGTGTATAATATTGCCTGTTTGCTGTGTTTTAAATAATTTATATTTGGAAGGCTAACGAGAATATATGATGGAAGTTATTACCTGGAACGATTTTGAAAAAGTGGAATTGCGCGCGGGAACCATACTGGAGGTGGTAGATTTCCCCGGGGCGCGCAAACCGGCCTATAAAATCAAGGTTGATTTTGGCGAATATGGTATAAAATGGTCGAGCGCGCAAATCACTAAGCATTATACTGGTAATGAGCTGATCGGCAGGCAAATTATAGGCGTTATTAACTTCCCAAAAAAGCAGATCACTAATTTTATGTCGGAGTTTTTGGTTACAGGTTTTGCCGATGAGCATGGCTATATTGTATTAACGACCATTGATAAACAAGTGCCCAATGGCAGTAAATTAATTTAATGAGATTTATAAGTTTCGGCGATGAGCCCGCGGTTTCGCCCGATGATTTTTTTATGAATGAAGCGTTGAAGGAAGCCAGGCTGGCCCTGGCAGCCGATGAAATACCTATAGGCGCTGTTGTGGTTTGTAAGGGACAGGTAATTGGCCGCGGGCATAATTTAACCGAGCGGCTAAACGATGTATCGGCACATGCTGAAATGCAGGCGCTAACCGCCGCCGCTAATTTTATGGGCGGCAAGTATTTAAAAGATTGCACCCTGTACGTAACCATCGAACCTTGTGTAATGTGTGCCGGGGCATCCTATTGGTTCCAGGTAGGTAAGATAGTTTTTGGCGCGTATGATACTAAACTGGGTTTTGGCCGGCTCAATCAAAAAATAACCCATCCCAAAACGGTTATCACCGGCGGCATTCGCGAAAATGAATGCGCTGAACTGGTGAGATCGTTTTTTAAGAAAAAACGATAGTTCATGGTTGATAGTTCATAGATCATGGCAATTTTACCATGATCTATGATCCATGAACAATTAACCATACAAAAACTTGACATTCATTTAGAACAAAATCAAACTTCGCGCATTATATTTGTTGCACAATCTTTAAACTTTAAAATAACAAATTATGGCTTTTACACTACCGGCGTTACCATATGCTACTGACGCATTGGAACCACACATTGATAAATTGACCATGGAAATTCACCATGGCAAGCACCACCAGGCTTATGTTACCAACCTGAACAAGGCACTGGAAGGCAAGCCTGAAGCTGATCACAGCATTGACGATATTATAAAAAACATTTCTAAATTTCCACCCGCAGTTCGCAATAACGGAGGCGGGCATTATAACCACTCCCTGTTCTGGACGCTGCTTTCGCCAAACGGTGGTGGCGAGCCAACCGGCGCTTTGGCCAATGCTATAAATAGCACTTTCGGCTCGTTTGCTGAACTTAAAACCAAAATGTCTGACGCCGGCGCTACCCGTTTTGGTTCGGGATGGGCATGGTTAATTGTTGGCGCCGATAAAAAACTGGCGGTAACATCAACCCCTAACCAGGATAACCCGTTAATGGATATTGCCGAAGTAAAAGGCACGCCAATATTGGGCATCGATGTTTGGGAACACGCATATTATTTGAAATATCAAAACCGCCGCCCCGATTATTTAGCGGCTATATGGAACGTGATCAACTGGGGCCACGTTGCCGAATTGTACGCGAAAGCGGTATAATTTTTAATTTCGGAATGCGGAAGGTCGATTGCGGATTGATATAATTTCGCAATCGACTTTCTGCATTCCGCATTATTTTTCTATCCATGAAAGCCATCGTTCTTGAAGCCCCCGATAAACCATTAGTATGGAAGGAGGTTGAAAATCCTACCCTCGCGCCCGGCGAAGTTTTGGTGAAAATAAAAGCTGCGGCATTAAACCGGCGCGATTACTGGATAACCATAGGTAAATACGCGGGCTTAAAATATCCAACTATATTAGGGTCAGACGGAGCAGGTATTGTTGCCGAAATTGGCGGGGGCGTTGATAAAACCTGGCTGGATAAAGAGGTAGTAATAAACCCCGGCAATAATTGGGGCGAACACGAAGAATTTCAATCAAAAGAATTTAAAATATTGGGGCTGCCCGATGACGGCACCTTCGCCGAATACATTAAAACCCGTGCCGAATATCTACATAATAAGCCTGCTTACTTAAGCTGGGAACAGGCGGCTGCATTTCCGCTGGCAGGCTTGACGGCTTATAGGGCATTGTTTACGAAAGGCAAAGCCAAAAAGGGCGATACTGTATTAATAAGCGGCGTAGGCGGCGGCACAGGCACTTTCGCCCTGCAATGGGCGGTTGCAGCAGGATGCAAGGTATTTGTAACATCAGGCACCGGCGAAAAAATTGATATGGCGCTACGGTTGGGCGCTACAGCAGGCGTAAACTATAAATCGCAGGATTGGGCCGAGGAACTGCATCATTTAGCCGGGGGTTTTGATGTAATAATTGATAGCGCCCTCGGAGCGGGCTTTGCTAAATTCCCTGATATTTGTAACCCCGGCGCGCGTATTGTTTTTTTTGGTGGCACGGCAGGTGACATCCCGGCCATTAACGGGCGAAAAATATTTTGGAAACAATTGCAGATATTGGGCACCACTTTGGGTACGCCAACCGATTTTAAAAATATGCTCAGCTTTATGACCGAACATAAAATTGAGCCTGTTATTGATAAAGTGTTCCCGTTAACCGATGCACAAAAAGCAGTAGAGGTGATGGGCAATTCATCGCAATTTGGGAAACTGGTTCTTAAAGCCTGGTAACATGCTCAGGTTAAGGGTTGAGGCTATAAAATGGGAGGCTGCCGATACGGCTACGTTTTATTTGGCTGAACTATCCGGTAAAAAAATAGCTTACGCCGCGGGACAATTTATTACACTGGTATTTACGCATCATAACGAGGATATCCGCAGGTCATACTCTTTAAGTTCATCGCCCGATGAGGAATTATTAGCAATAACCATTAAGCGTATAACTAACGGAGAAATATCGCGTTTCCTTTTAACCAAAGTAAAACAGGGCGATATTTTAAATGCCGTTGAACCCGCCGGGCGTTTTATAATTAATGATTTTCAGTCGCCGAAAGATATTATACTGTTTGCCGCGGGCAGCGGTAGTGTACCCATATTTTCACAATTGAAATTCATTTTGAACCGGGTTGGTAATAGCCGCATCACCTTGGTTTACAGCAGCCGCGATACAAATTCTGTTCTATTTGCTGATGAATTGAATACATTGCAGGCAAAACATCCCGACAGGTTAAAAATAATCCACCTTTTAAGCAGCGAGGGCAACCGGCTCAACAATATCAGCGTTGAGCAACTGGTCAATGAAAATATATACTACGGCGCGGCAAATGCGGAGTTTTACCTATGCGGCCCATTTGCCTATATGCGCATGGTGCGCCTCACCCTGTTATACATGGGCGTTGAAGCCAAACAAATACGCAAAGAAAACTTTGTGCTGGAAACAGTGCCCGTAAGCGGAATCGCGGTCAACTATCCGCCAAGAACCATCCGTATCAACTATAAAAACGAATTGCATGACCTGGTGGTTGGCGAAAACCAATCTATACTACAGGCGGCTTTGCAAAACAATATTGAGTTGCCTTATAGCTGCCGGGCAGGTATTTGTTCCACCTGCACCGCTAAATGCACAAACGGTAAAGTAGAGATGGCTGTAAATGACGTATTAACAGATGCCGACCTGTTACAAGGCTGGGTACTTACCTGTACCGGGCATCCGGTTAGTGACGATGTCGTGATTGAGTATGTTTGAGAGAAGATTTAAAACTTTTTTATTGTCTCCGTAATATGCGCTAAGTGATGTTTACCATGCCATGCATATAAAGCCAGGTTTCTTTTTAACGGAACCGTTGCCCCGGTTTCCGGGTGAATAAAAGCGCGGTTCCATTGGTCCTCGCTAAAACTTTCAAACAAAGCAATAAGGTGCTGATGTATGCCTTCCAGCATTTTTAATGAAGGTTCAACGGGCAGGCGGTAATCGGCCAACAGGGCCCAATCGGTTTGCTCATAAGCCTTTATGGTTGGTTTGTCTTCAGTAAGCGCCCATTTAAAACGTATCAGCGAGTTCATGTGGCTATCAGCCAAATGATGAACTACTTGTCTCAACGTCCAGCCGCCGGTGCGGTAGGGCGTATCCAGCTGCATTTCATTCAGGTTCATGATAACCATGCGCAGTTTGCCGGGCAGGTTTTTTATATCGTTTATCCAGCCGCGAATATCAGCATCGGTATAAGTTACGGGGGGGCTAAATTTTCCAACGGGGTATTTTAGCTGGTCGTCTGTTATCATACTATATTAATTGTTGTTTCGGATATTATACTTGGTTTCTATAAGGTTTGCACTAAATTAGCATTTTATACAATCTATTTTAGCAAATGGTGAAAAAGTTATTTCTATTATCCTTTTTTTTTAATTGTTATTTCACCTATGCCCAAACTATTAAAACCGATGTATTGGTTATCGGTAATGGCGCAGGCGCGGTAACAGCGGCTATGCAATGCGCAAAAAGCAAGGTAAAAACAGTATTGTTAATTAAGGGTGACTGGCTGGAAAACATGCAATCAAAAAGTATGGTAGTGGTGGATGCTAACCATAATTTACCATCAGGTACCTGGGGCGAGTTTCGTATGGAGATCCGCAATTTTTACAAAAAGACACCCGGATATGATACGGCTTACAATGCCTCCTTAAAATTTGAACCTTATACCGGCGCGTTCACCCTAAAAAAAATGGCCGATACCACAAAAAATCTAACCATAAAATTAAACAGTCCGTTTACCACCGTAAAAAAAGATGGAACAGGATGGGAAGTAAACATTCCCCAAAATGGCAAGACAGAAATAATCAGGGCGAAAGTAATTATTGATGCTACAGCTACCGGCGAAGCGGTACAAAAAGCGGGTGCTAAATTCCCACCGGAGCTGCGTTATAGCGACGACATATATCGTACGTCTATTGCTTCCGGAATTTCTTTGAAAAGCGGCAATGATCTGTTAAAAAAGACAAATCCGCCAACTCCGGCATACTATCTTCCAATCAGCGCGTTTGTTACGCAAAACTCTGATAACTTATTTATAGCTGATAAAGCCTTAGGGGTTACTGCAAACCTGGAAAACTTACCGATGCAAATGGCTGTTGGACAAGGCGTAGGAACAATGGCTGCCTTTTGTGCATTTTTTAAAACTACCCAGAAAGATTTTAAGGTAAGGCTGATACAAGGCGAACTATTGGACTTTAAAGGGTACATTTTACCCTTCGAAGACGTTAACCCTACCGACCGTTATTTCAGAGCTATACAACAGATTGGTGCAACGGGTTTGCTTAAAGGTGCGCGAAAGGTAAAAAACAATGAAGATCAGTTTCTTTTCATGCCCGATTCGGTTGTTAATACAGCCGAGATAAAACCCGTTTTAACTGAGATATATAGCCGGGCGTTTTTATGGTTCAACAAAGTTAAACCGGGCGAACATTTTACTGTTGGCAATACGTTATCATTCATCTGTGAGATTACCCTCACCGAACCTAAGCTGTTCCAAATTACCATTCAAAAGGAGTGGAAAACGAAATATAAATTCGCATCAGATTTTGATATGAACCACCCTATTACCCGCCGCGAATTTGCTATACTGGCCAACCAGTTCCTGAACCCGTTTGCAAGGGCTGTTGATTTGAATGGGAGAATTGTGAATTAAATGTCAACGGCATCCATAACCACCACCTTTGCACAAAGCGGGACATATTTAGCTACAAACACATCATGTACCGGGTCTACCTGGTAAGCATCATGTTCGGCCTGGTTGTCAAAAAATATAAGTAGCGAAACATCATAAGAGCGGTCAACGACGCTGCGGTGCGTATCGGCGGGTACACCGATATGTATATCGCGCACGTGGCTGATAGGCGCCAGTATATTTACGCCTTCAATAAATTTTTGCAGGTCGGCTTTGTCTTTAAGCCAGAAATGTACATGGTGTACAAAGGTGTTTTTTATAAGCATATGGCAGGTTTTATAAGTAATGCGAAATTAAAGTATTGAGTCAAATTTTATGCATTCAACCCTAAAAATGTTGCGCCCATGTCAAATATTAGTTATAAATCATGCATTAAGCCAAATAAATTGCAAATTTGTGTACCTGATATGAGTGAAAAAACAATTTTGGTTTGGTTCAGAAATGATTTGCGTATCCATGATAACGAGATATTGTTAGAAGCCATACGCAAAGCTGATAAAGTATTGCCCGTTTATTGTTTTGATCCGTATTATTTCCAAAAATCGGCAGCTGGCATACCAAAAACGGGATCTTTACGTGCGCGTTTCCTGCTGGAATCAGTAGCTGACCTTCGCAAAAATTTGCGGGCTATTGGCAGCGAATTAATTATACGCATAGGTAACCCCACCGAAATTTTACCCCAACTCGCAGAAGAATACGAGGTAAATGAAGTATACCATCACCGCGAAGTTGCTTACGAAGAAACAGATATATCTGAACAGGTTGAAACAGCTTTATGGAAAATAAGGCTTAACCTTAAGCATTTTATAGGGCATACCTTATATCATAAAGAGGACCTGCCCTTCCCTATAAAAGACATACCTGATAGTTTTGCCATATTCAAAAAAAAGGTTGAGCGCGACAGTAATGTACGCCCCTGTATAGCCACTCCTGAAAATATCGTTACGCCTGCAATTACTAACGCGGGCGAACTACCAACTCTACAGCAATTAGGATTGGATGAACCTGTTGATGACCCCCGGGCAACTACCAAATTTGCAGGGGGTGAAACCACTGCTTTGGCTCGCTTACATGAATATTTTGTAAACAACCCCATTACTGCGGGTAAAGGCCGCAACGGGCATACTGATCATTCTTCCAGGTTATCGCCCTGGTTATCGTTAGGCTGTATATCGATGCGGCAAGTGCATTGGGCGGTCATTAACCATGAACAGGAAACACATACTCATCATAGTGGCATACTAATGCTGGAGTTATTATGGCGTGATTATTTCAGGTTCATGTTTAAAAAGCATGGCAAAAAGTTTTTTAAAACGGATAATACACAAACTCTGCCTGATAAAAACCAGGACGAACTTTTTAAAAACTGGAAAAACGGGGAAACAGGAATTCCATTCATTGATGCCAGTATGCACGAACTGAACGCTACGGGCTATATCAGCAATTTCAGCAGGCAAATGGTAGCGGGTTACCTGGTTAATGATTTGCAGCTTGACTGGAAAAAGGGTGCGGCCTATTTCGAAGAAAAGCTGGTGGATTATTCGCCTGCCAGCAACTGGGGCAACTGGGCATTTATTGCCGGCCTGGGCCAAGACACGCGCGATAACCGTTATTTCAATATGGCCAAATATAGCAACGAACTGGAGACCAGGAGCGATTTTATAAGTACCTGGCTGCCCGGAGTTGAGATCGGTTAGTTGCAGTGTAACAAATTATCCTAACCTGCACTCTAACAAATATTAAAATAAAATGATACGCAACGCGTTGTTATATTGTATATTTGATAATGAACTCTTTTGAAGAATTTACCGTTATAGTTGGCTTGCTGGCCGTGCTTTTTGAAGGCTCATCCTATCTGGGTGCTTTTCTAAAGAAAATTCTGCATTAATTTCCCCTTAAAAATCTATCTAAAAGCACTTTTTGTGGATAAGTGTCATTAATCGTTTACAATTAAATTTAACGTTTATAATACGTTATGCGTACTTTTGTACTGTTTAAGATTGGTTCAGAATGGATAGCCTCAATTATATAAATAACGGCAACGCGGCTTTTATTGACTCATTATACAGCGCATATAAACAAGACCCGGAATCGGTTGAATTTGGATGGCAAAAATTTTTCGAAGGGTTTGATTTTGGCCGGGGCGCACAGGCTCCGGTTGTTAGCGCTGAAACACCCGATCATTTTTTAAAAGAGATCAACGTACTCAACATGATCGGTGGTTACCGCGGCAGGGGGCATTTGTTTGCTCAAACAAACCCGGTACGCGAACGCCGCAAATATTTTCCCGGTAAAGAACTGGAAACATTCGGGTTAAGTAATGCCGACCTGGATACGGTATTCAATGCCGGTGTGGAGGTAGGCATGGGTCCCGCTAAATTGCGTGATATTATACAAATGCTCGAAGAAACCTATTGCAATACGATAGGCACAGAATATCACTACATTCGCAATCCTATAAAGGTTAAATGGTTCCAGGACCGTATGGAAAGCCGGCGCAACAAGCCCTCGTTTTCGGTTGATGAAAAGAAACTGATACTAAACAAACTGAGCCAGGCCGTAATTTTCGAAAATTTTTTAGGTACAAAATTCCTGGGCCAGAAACGGTTTTCGTTAGAAGGGGCCGAGGCGCTTATACCTGCCCTGGATTCGGTTATTCAAAAAGGCGCGGTATTAGGTATCGAAGAATTTGTTATTGGTATGGCACACCGCGGGCGTTTAAACGTGCTGGCCAATATTATGAAAAAAACCTACAAAGAGATATTTTTTGAATTTGAAGGCAAAAACTATGATGAGGATTCATCAGCAAGCGGCGACGTAAAATATCACCTCGGTTTCTCAACCGATGTGGAAGCCGAGAATGGTAAAAAAGTACATTTAAGCCTTTGCCCCAACCCTTCGCATTTAGAAGCCGTTGACCCGGTTGTTGAAGGCATGACGCGTTCAAAAATTGATTTTAAATACGACGGCGATCATACCAAAATAGCGCCCATACTGATACATGGCGACGCCAGTGTAGCGGGCCAGGGTATTGTGTATGAAGTTTTACAAATGGAAAAACTGGATGGCTACCGCACAGGCGGCACTATTCACCTGGTAATTAATAACCAGATAGGTTTTACTACCAATTTTATCGATGCCCGTTCAAGCACTTATTGTACCGATGTGGGAAAAACGGTTTTATCGCCGGTTTTTCATGTTAATGGCGATGATGTAGAGGCTCTGGCTTATGTGATCAATATGGCTATGGAGTACCGCCAGATATTTCATGATGATATTTTTATAGATATATTGTGTTACCGCAGGTACGGGCATAATGAGGCTGACGAACCTAAGTTTACTCAGCCCGTATTATATAAGGCTATTGAGGCGCATCCAAACCCGCGCGAAGTTTACCTGAACAAGCTACTGGCCGAAGGCGTTGTTGATAATGACGAGGTTAAAAAAATGGAACAAGACTTCCGCGCATTGTTACAGGAAGAATTGAATGAATCAAAAGCAGAAGACCATTTTACCGATTCAATACCCATGTTTGCCGGCGCCTGGGAAGGCCTGCACCTGGCCAGCGAAAGTGATTTTAATACACCGGTAAATACGGCTGTGCCTAAAAAAGAATTATTAGGCATTGGCAAAAAAATAACCGATCTACCAAAAGATAAGGACTTCTTCAAAAAAATAGAAAAACTGTTTGAAGAACGCAGCAAAATGGTGAACGACACCCATGTTTTTGACTGGGCTATGGCCGAATTAATGGCTTATGGTACTCTGTTAAAAGAGGGGCACCCGGTTCGCCTAAGCGGCGAGGATGTGAAGAGAGGAACTTTTTCGCACCGCCACGCGGTATTAACGCTGGCTGATTCGGAAGACGAATATATACCGCTGAATAACTTAGACACAAGCGAAAAATTTAGCATATACAATTCGCTATTATCAGAATATGGTGTTTTGGGCTTTGAATATGGTTATGCTTTGGCAAATCCTAATGCCCTCACGATATGGGAAGCACAGTTTGGCGATTTCTTTAACGGCGCGCAAATTATTGTTGACCAGTATATTGCAAGCGCCGAAACTAAATGGCAGCGTGGTAACGGGCTGGTATTATTGCTGCCTCATGGCTACGAAGGCCAGGGCCCTGAACACTCATCGGCTCGCATAGAGCGTTTTATGGAGCTTTGTGCCGATAACAATATTCAGGTTGCTAACTGCACAACCCCGGCTAACTTTTTCCATGTGCTGCGCCGACAGCTATACCGCGACTTCCGTAAACCGTTGATCATATTTACGCCAAAAAGTTTGTTGCGTAACCCTAAATGTGTATCGCCCCTGGCTGATTTCACAGATAGCGTTTTCAAAGAAGTGATAGACGACCAGTATGCGGATGCTAAAAAGGTTAAACGCGTATTATTCTGTTCGGGCAAAATATATTATGACCTGTTTGAAGCGCAGCAGGCCGAAGAGCGCAAAGATGTAGCGATAGTACGCTTAGAACAATTATACCCAACCCCAGTGCAGCAACTGGCAAAGGTAAGGGCCAAATATAGTAAGGCTACCGAGTTTATCTGGGTACAGGAAGAGCCCGAAAATATGGGCGCATGGCCATACCTGTACCGCAAATCGCGTACAGAGGAGGCTTTGAAATTTGATGTGATCTCGCGCCCGGAAAGCAGCAGCACCGCTACCGGCTTTGCAAGGCAACATGCGGCCCAGCAATTATATATTATATCAAAAGCATTTGAAGCGCCGGCAGGCAAAAAAACAAAAGAAGCAGTTACAAAAACAGCTGAAAAAATGGCTGTTGCCGGAGCTGATTGATAATGTTGTACGTTAAACGTATTACGTTGTACGTTTTATTTCATGAACCACCTACGTATAACGTACAACGTAATACGTACAACAAAAATTACTAAATATGAGTTTAGAAATCAAAGTTCCGCCGGTAGGCGAATCAATTACCGAAGTAACGCTGGCAAGCTGGCTAAAAAAAGACGGGGATGCTGTTGAGATGGACGAAGCTTTAGCCGAACTGGAATCAGATAAAGCAACTTTTGAGCTTACTGCCGAAAAAGCAGGCATATTAAAAAGAATAGCCAAAGAAGGCGACGTGTTACCCATTGGCGCAGTTGTTTGCAGTATTGAAGATGGCGGCGCCGCATCTGTTCCTGCACCTAAGGCCGATGCTGCAATACCAAAAGAAGTAGCCGCTCCTGCTCCAGCTGTTGCCGAAAAAGCAGCCAATTATGCGTCGGGCACACCATCGCCTGCCGCCGCCAAAATATTAGCTGAAAAAGGCGTTGAACCCAAAGCCCTAAGCGGCAGCGGGGTTAACGGACGCATAACCAAGGAAGACGCTTTATCAATGGATAAAGTTTCTGAAAGCCCACAGACTGAAAAAGCAATGGCCGCCGCTCCGGCACCTGCCCCTGTGCCTGCCGCCCCGGTAAAAACGGGGGAAAGAACCGAGCGTCGTGAAAAGATGTCGCCACTGCGTAAAACGGTTGCCCGGCGTTTGGTTGCCGTAAAAAACGAAACCGCCATGCTCACCACTTTTAACGAGGTGGATATGGCGCCAATAATGGAACTGCGCGGTAAATACAAAGATAAATTTAAAGAAAAATATGGTGTTGGCTTGGGCTTTATGTCCTTCTTTACCAAAGCGGTTTGCGAGGCATTAAAAGATTGGCCTTCGGTAGGCGCCCGTATTGAAGGAGAAGAAGTGGTATACAGTAACTTTACCGATATATCTATCGCCGTATCGGCTCCCAAAGGATTAGTAGTACCGGTTATACGCAATGCGGATGGCATGAGCCTGGCCGATATTGAAAAGGCTGTAGCCGCCCTGGCAGTTAAGGCCCGCGATAACAAATTATCCATAGAAGAAATGACCGGCGGAACTTTCACCATCACTAATGGGGGTGTTTTTGGTTCCATGTTGTCAACACCTATCATTAATTCGCCCCAGTCGGCTATTTTGGGTATGCACAATATTATTGAGCGCCCTGTTGCCGTGAACGGGCAGGTTGTTATCCGCCCAATGATGTATGTAGCGCTATCTTACGATCACCGTATTGTTGACGGCCGTGAATCGGTGAGCTTTTTAGTGAGGGTTAAACAACTGCTGGAAGATCCGGCCAGGTTGTTGTTAGGTGTCTGAACAGTTGTTTGAGCGCGATTATTGGATTACGTTGATCCTTATTTTTTGAAGATATATAACCCGGCACAAACCGGGTTTTTTTGTTTATCTGCAAGTATCAATTCTTCCCTTCCCTGCTCAAAATAAACTCCAGCAAGTCATGTATGGGTTGTTTAATTATCTTGCCTACTTGTATATCCTGAGGTTTACAAAGGGCTTTTAACTCATCGGCAAAAACAAACGCTATGGAGCCTACAAAATGGCATTTATATTTAGGATACTCCGGGTATGATTTAATATTGGTTTCAATAAATTCCTGCAATCCTTTGTTTATCAAATCATGGCCATATTTATTTTTACGGATAACATTTAAAAACCGCGCGAAAGAAGCCAGGTAAGAGTTTGCTCCGGGCTTTTGGTAAACATTATGAACAACTTCTTCCTTAGTCAGCTGGTAAGTATTGTTAAACAGGGTGCTTACATCATCGGGCATCAGGCCATATAAAAAATCGGTTATCATGGTTTTGCCAAACCAGGTACCAGAACCCTCATCTCCCAAAATAAAACCCAAACCATGGTGCCCCGAATGAATATCAGTACCATCAAAATAGGATATATTCGATCCTGTGCCCAAAACACAGCATAAACCTTTTTCGTGCCCGCAGGTAGCATA
This sequence comes from Bacteroidota bacterium, assembly GCA_013288485.1. Lineage (GTDB taxonomy): Bacteria > Bacteroidota > Bacteroidia > Sphingobacteriales > Sphingobacteriaceae > Mucilaginibacter. Next base: position 42,503 of record JABDBW010000001.1, on the reverse strand, counting down.
GGCCGATCCTAAAAGATCGCTGTCAACGCTAATATAGGCTTTGGTAAATAACTGGCTCAGAGCGTTTGAAACGATCTCATGCCTGTCGGGGCTTGAGCAGCCGGCGCCAAAAAAATATATTTCTTTAACCTCCGCATTATACGCGATCATGTCGGGCGACTGATCCTGCAATATTTTTACGATCTCTTTTTCCGTTAAAAAATAAGGGTTCAACCCGGATGTCCTGAATTCCCGGGCTGCCTGCCCGGGTTGCTTAAGCAGCCAATCTGTTTTTGATGATCCGCTATCAGCAACTAAGATCATGGGGCCAGTTCTTCGAGTATTTTTTTGGTTAGTGGTTTATGAATAAACTGGGTAACGTGTTTATTATCAAAAGATTGCTTTATATCTGTCGGGTCAAGTGATGATGAAAGCATAAATATTTTGATCGCATCCTTATCAATATTAAGTTTTTCAAATGCCTGCAAAAACTCAAAGCCATTCATTATGGGCATACGCAGGTCCAGGAAAATAACGTCAGGTTTTACGAGGCCGTCACGCAGCGAATTTATAGCTTCAGAAGAGGATGGCATAACTACTATATTTTTGGCGAAGTTACTGCTCTCCAATAGTTTGCGTGTGACAAAATTATCAATATAATTGTCATCAATAAGCAGGCAAGTGTTATAAGATCCAGTCATTATACCCCAAAAATAACTTTTTATTTCATTATTGGATATTTATGTTGTTAGTTATTTGCTTTAAAGTTATTTCGGCAGCCTTTGCCTGGTATTGAGCAGCAAAAAACTTAACCTGCGCGTCAAGATAATTTTCCTGGGCTTGCCGTATTTCCAGGGGTGTAATATTGCCTAATTTATATTTTTCTAATGAAATATCCAAATTATGTTTGGCCACGGCTATATTTTCCTCGCCTATCTTTGTGAGGTCGAGGCCCGATAAATAGCTTACAAACAATGAATTAATTTGCGCCTCAATTCCTAATCGTACCTGTTTGGCCATAATTTCAGAATTGTCTATCTGTATTTTTGCATTTGTTTCGCGGCGCGATTGATTAAAGCCATTAAAAATATTTATAGTGGCTGTTAAGCCATAGTATAACCCGTGAGCATCCTGGCTTAGCAAAGCCCCGCTTGGCGAGGCGCTGCTACTAAAGTTATAAGCGCTATTAACCCCAACCTGCGGATACCTTGTTGCTTTAACTTGCCTTAAGTTAATTTCGGCCAGTTGCTTGCTTATCTGTGCTGATAATATCTTGGGGTTTTGGGTGTCTGCGCCATTAAGAATATCTGCTAAAATTAATTTATCATCAACTATAATTGTATCTGCTACCGAAAAATCAGTTTGCAGGTCACGAACCAGCAACTGGTTCAATTGAATTTTAGTTGATTTAAATTGCTGTAATTGGGTTAAGTAATTCGCGGTATCGGTGTTCACGTTTACCTGGGCATTTAATACATCCAGTCTTGATGCTCTACCTACCCCAAATTTATCGTTGGCATAATGCAGCTGTGTTTTTGAAATTACCATAGCGCCCTTTAGCGAACGCAATATTTCGTTTTGATTAATAAGGTTATAATAGGTGCCTATTACACTGGTGAGAGTTTGTAACACGGTATCGCGCGAAGTAACGCCGCTTAGTTTGTTTAACTCTTTTAATTGGTCATAGTTAGCAAACATGGCAAACCCGTTAAAAATGGTCCAGTTAAGGCCAACGCCATAAGTAAGACTGGTATTATGCGAATTATTAAAAGAAGTAACAACACCGCTGGTACGCGAGGTTGTAGTGTTTAATATACTATTGCTTGATGTTAAATCACCACTAACAACCGGCAAAAAACCGGCATTGCCCGGAGTAACATTATTTTTCGTTATGGTACTATCGTTTTTGGCAAGTTTAATATTATAATTATTCTTTAGTGCTATTTCAACCGCATCCTTTAACGTAAGCAGGGGCGCATTCTGCGCTTTTACAGCAACGGCAAACGCTAAATAGCAAAAAACAAAGCATACTAATTTCTTAAGTTCCATTAATTCTATTTTACTTGTTCTTCAATGAGTTTTGTTTTCTTTTTTTTGCTATCCGCTTCAGGCAATTCCTCATCAGGGTCATGACGATCTTTTGAAGCAATGAGTACATACATCATGGGTATAACATATAAGGTTAACATCAATGAAAACAACATGCCCCCTATAATTACAATACCTAATGATATACGGCTTTTTGACCCCGCGCCCAAAGCGAACGCTATTGGAACAGAACCCAGCACGACCGCTAAACTCGTCATTAATATAGGGCGCAGCCGGGCAGTAGCCGCTTCAACAACCGCCTCATATTTAGCCAAGCCATGTTCCATACGCTGGTTAGCAAACTCAACAATAAGTATCCCGTTCTTGGTTACCAGTCCCACCAGGGTAATTATACCTATCTGGCTAAAAATATTCAGTATTTGATCGAACAGCCAAAGCGATAAATACGCGCCCGCAACAGCCAGCGGAACGGTAAGCATTACAATTACCGGGTCTTTAAAGCTTTCAAACTGTGCTGCTAATACCAGGTATATCAATAAAAGGGCAAATACAAAAGCAAACATGGTATTTGATGAGCTTTCGGCATAATCGCGCGAGGGGCCGCTTAGTGCAGTGCTAAAGGTATCGTCAAGCAAGGATTTGGCTATGCGGTTCATTTCGGCAATACCATCACCTAAAGTGTGGCCCGGCGCTAACCCGGCCTGTAAAGTTGCCGACTTAAAGCGGTTAAAGTGATATATGGCGGGTGGCGTAGCATCCTCATCCACTTTTACAACATTATCCAGTTGTACTAACTTGCCTTTATCATTACGCACATAAATAGTTTTAAGATCAAGGGGCTGATCCCGGTTGGCCCTGTCGGCCTGCGCTATTACCTGGTACTGTTTTCCGTTAATCAAAAAATAACTCAGGCGCCCGTTACTATAATATAGTTGCAGGGTCTGGGCAATATCATTCACCGAAACACCCAGGTCGCGCGCCCTATCGCGGTTGGTAACCACCCTTAGCTCGGGTTTGGTGAATTTTAAATTAACATCTGTACCCTGGAAAACCGGGCTCTTTGAAACTTCGGCAAAAAATTGGGGCAGTACTTTACGTATTTTCTCAAAATCCTGGTTTTGAATAACAAACTGCACAGGTAATGAGTTTTTGGCACCGTTGCCACCCCCGCTTATGGTTTGTTCCTGCACCACTAATGCCCTGGCATCCGGAAAGCGGGTTAATTTTTTATTCAGCCAATCGGCTATTTCCTGTTGCGAACGTTTTCTCTGATCAGGAGGGATCAAACCGATACGGCCCCCTCCGTTATTAACTGCGCCTGTTCCACCCATGCCAAAAGCAATGATCTCGATATTTACGTTTGCTTCGGGTATAGAATCGGCAACCACGTTAGAAATATTATCCATATACCTGGTCATGAACTCGTATGATGCGCCTTCTGAACCGGTTACGGTATAACGCAGCGCGCTTCGGTCATCCAGCGGTGCCAATTCAGAGGGTATAACTTTGTTAAGTGCCACAATTATGCCCACCGATACCAAAAGGATAACTATAGCTATCCATCTATGTTTCATAAATTTTACCAATGTTTCTGTATAGGCATCGGTCATCTTCACAAAAAACGGCTCGGTTTTTTCATAGAACCTTGATTTTTTTGAGCCTTTACGGATCAGCTTAACATTAAGCATTGGCGTTAATGAAAGCGATACAAAAGCCGATATTAAAACCGAGCCCGCGACGACGACTGCAAATTCACGAAACAAACGGCCGGTAAAACCGGATAGAAAAAAAATAGGTAAAAACACAGCAGCGAGGGTAATAGATGTAGATACTACTGCAAAAAGTATTTCGGCAGAGCCAGCAAAAGCGGCTTGACGCACGGCCATTCCCGACTCCACCTTTTTATATATATTTTCGGTAACCACTATACCATCGTCGACCACTAAACCCGTAGCCAGTACAATACCCAGCAACGTTAAAATATTGATAGAATACCCGAAAATATACATCAAAAAGAAAGCACCTATGAGCGATACCGGTATATCAATTAACGGGCGGAACGCGATCAGCCAATCCCTGAAAAACAAGTAAATAATAATAACAACCAAAATAAAGGATATGGCCAATGTTTCTTCCACTTCTTTGATAGACTGGTTGATGAAGATGGTGCTATCCTGTAGCACCTTTACATGAATATCGGGCGGCAAATCCTTTTTTATTTGTTCAACCCGCTTGTAAAATTCTTTTGCTATCTCAACATAATTGGCCCCCGGCTGCGGTATAATACCCAATGATACCTGGAGTATCCCCGATTCTTTGAAGGCGGTCTCTTCATTAGCAGACCCGATCACGGCATAGCCAACATCGCTTAAATGGATCACCCTGTCACTGTCGGCACGTATTATTAAATTGTTAAAATCTTTTTCGGTACTGAGCTTTCCTATTGCCCTGATGATCAACTCGGTGTTATTCCCTTCAATTTTACCGGCCGGCAACTCTACATTTTCTTTATTTAAAGCATCGGTAATATCGCTCGCGGCTAACCCCAATGATGCCAGTTTAGCAGGATCTATCCATAAACGCATAGCGTATTGCCGCTGGCCCTGTATATTAATAGAACTTACGCCGGGTATAGTTTGCAAACCTTCCTGCAATACATTTTCGGCATAGTCATCGACCTGGGTTATGTTGCGCTTATCACTGGTTACTGATAAGGTAATTATATTATCGGCGTTGGCATCCTGTTTGGTAACCACCGGTGGCGCGTTAATGTCCTGGGGCAACTGGCGCTGGGCCTGGCCAACTTTATCACGTACGTCGTTAGCCGCGGTTTCCAGGTCGGCATCAAGGTTAAATTCAACGGTGATCTGGCTGCTGCCAACCGAGCTTGTGGACGATATATTGCGTATGCCGGGTACACCATTGATCGCTTTTTCAAGCGGTTCGGTAATTTGTGATTCTATTACATCAGCGTTTGCTCCCGAATAACTTGTAACAACACTAATAATGGGTGGATCGACAGATGGAAAATCACGGATACCTAAAAAATTGTACCCGATAACACCAAATACCACAATTACAATTGACATAACTGTTGCCAGCACCGGCCTTTTTATACTAACTGAGGATAAACTCATGGCAGTTATTTAATTACTTTAGTTATTTTTAAAGGGGCCTTGGGCCGCAATTGCATAATACCGGACACGATCAGGCTATCGCCCGCTTTCAGGCCGCTGATGATTTGGATCTTAGTATCAGTACGCAGATCTGTGCTTACTGGTTTTGCTATGGCAACGCCATTGTGGGCAATATAAACCTTACTGTTTTTTAAATCGGGTATAACACATTCAGTTGGCACCATAATGGTTTTGGGTATCTGGTCGAGCGCTAAATTTATAGCGGCAAAACTACCTGCCTTAAGTTTTCCCTTAGGGTTGGGCGCCCTCGCACGTACGGTAATGGTACGTGAGCTGAGGTCTATATCAGGTTCAATAGCATAAACCGTCGCTTTAAAATTCTCTCTTGAACTTGAAATAGTAAAACTGATCTTACTGCCAATACCAATTAAAGATAAATATCTTTCAGGAACCGAAAATGTAACCTTTGCCGGATCAATATTTACCAATGTAGCTATAGTGGTGCTGGGCGACAAGTAACTGCCCGGGCTTACATTTCGTAAACCAATGGTACCCGAAAATGGCGCCAGTATCTGCCTTCTCGCAGATTGCGCTTTCAGTCCCTCATACTGTGCGGTCAACGTATTTAAATTCGTAAGCGAAGTATCATATTCCTGCTGACTGATAGCTTCTTTTTGCAACAATATTTTATTTCGATATTCATTTGTTTTTGCCAGTTGTATCTGGTATTCGGTTTGTTTTATTGAGGAGATCAGGTCCTTGTCGTATACCTTAACCAGCAGCTGGCCCTTTTTCACTTTACCGCCTTCGTTAAAAAATATACCGGTTATGCTGCCGGCTATTTCACTGATCAGGGTTACCTTTTCATTCGCGTCAATGGTTCCGGTTACATCAATGGTATTGTTTAAAGTAGTGTCTTTAATAATTTGCACTCTAACGGGAATGGGTGCGTTTCTGCCTCCTTTTTTTCCACCGCTTTTACCTCCCGCTGCCATAGCCGCCGCGGTTTTTTTAGCATGGTCGCTAAAAAACTTGTTATAAATTAAAAAGGCGACAAGCAACGCCAGTAATGTGTATATAATATACCTGGTTTTCATATTTTGATGGCCGTTGGGTTAGGTTAATGATTGTTGTTTTATGGTAATTTGCCCTAAGTTATTTTTCATTTTATATAGTACACTTTCAAATATTTCCATATCGTTAGCTGATATGTTTTCTGTAATACGGCTGTTAATTGTTTCAAAAGCTGTTATTATTTGCGGCACTGCCTTTTTAGCTTTATCTGTAACACTTAACAAGTGCTGCCGCCTATCGGCAGGGTTAATCTCCCTGGAAACAAATCCTTTTTCGGCAAGGGTATCAATCAGCTTTACAATAATTGACTTGTCTTTGCCCAACTTCTCTGCAAGTGCTTTTTGTGTAAGTTGGCCATCATAATAACAAATTACCGTTAGCGCGTAATAAAAGCGGTTTATATCTAAATGCTCCATCTGATCGCCCAGTACACTTAAATATGCCCTTCCTAAAACCATTAATTTCCGGGAAATTGGTTCAATGAGTTTTATTTTCATAATTAGATTGTAAAAGTAATTAGTTATAAAACTTAATAGTTGCATGTATCAACCATTTTACAACAAGTTTATGTTAACAAACTATTACACCAAATAATTTAATTTTATACTTGCATATATGAAAATTCAGCTAACCATTCTTTTTTCCTTAATACTTTTTTTTATGGATATTTCTATCAGTAATGCCGCAGCCAATACGCAAATAACCTATACCGTAACTTTCCCCGAGGCCCAGGCGCATTATGCTGATATAGAAATGAGGATTACCGGCTTAAATCAAAACACTTTAGACCTGAAAATGCCGGTATGGGCACCCGGTTCGTACCTGGTAAGGGAGTTTTCAAAAAATATTGAAACGCTGAGCGCCGAGGCCAATGGCAAACCGCTAACCGCAAAAAAAAATACGTAAAAATATATGGCAGTTAAACACTACAGGCATACCCGAAGTGGATGTTAAATACCGGGTTTATGCTTTCGAAATATCTGTGCGCACCAGTTTTATTGATGCTTCACATGCGTTCCTGTCGTCGCCCGATATGTTTTTATACCCCGCTAATATGCTGCATGAGCCATCAACCATCCATATTATTCCTTATAAAGGGTGGACGACTGTTTCAACCAGTTTAGAGAAAGTGAATGGCGATAGCTTTACCCGCTATTCGCCTGATTATGATATTTTGTTTGATTCGCCTATTGAAATAGGTACGCAGGATGTTTTTGGCTTTATCGCGGCCGGGGTAAATTATGAGGTGGTTATGGTTGGCGGCGGTAACTATGATAAAGAGCGCCTTAAAAAAGACATGGCAACAATTGTAGAAGAAGAAACTGCTATTTTTGGCGAAAACCCTAACAAGCATTATACTTTTATTGTACATAACGCTTTGCAGGGCGGCGGCGGTTTGGAGCATTTAAGTTCGACAACGCTGGGGGCTACGCGTGGCAATTATGACAAGGGCTATCAAAACTTTTTAAGCCTGGCCGCACATGAGCATTTTCATTTATGGAACGTAAAGCGTTTGCGCCCCGTAGCTTTGGGACCGTTTGATTATGACAATGAAAACTACACCACAAACTTATGGATAGCCGAAGGTTTTACCGCTTACTACCAGGATATTATAGTGCGCCGCACCCAATTGTATACGCCTGAAAACTATTTGGGTGTAATGGCTAATTTGATCAGTTCGATGGAGGAGCAGCCGGGTGCTAAGGTGCAAACTTTAGCCGAGTCGAGTTATGACGCGTGGATAAAGGCGTACCGGCCCAATGAAAATTCGGGCAACAATTCGATCTCTTATTACACAAAAGGGGCTATTGTGGCCTTATTGCTCGACCTGGAGATCATTAACGATACTAAAGGAAAAAACTCATTGGATGATGTTATGAAATACATGTATGATGAGTATTATAAGACATTGAAACGCGGCTATACCGATGATGAGTTTAAGCAGGGACTTGAAAAGTTTGCCGGCAAAAACCTGGACGACTTTTATGCGAAATATATTAACGGGTTAACTCCAATAGCATATAACACCTACTTAAACTACGCGGGCTATAAATTAACAAACGAGCTGGAAAACAATAATGACCCCGCTTTGGGTATAACTACCATTCCGGGTACTAACCGGGTAATAGTGGCAACCGTGGTAAAAGGCAGCGCGGCCTGGGTTGATGGCATTAATGTTAATGACGAGATCACCTTTATTGACGGTATACAGGTGGTTAGTACAGAAAGCTTGCTAACCGGCAAAAAGCCTGGCGATAAAATTAATGTAACTCTTATACGTGATGGCATAACGTTAACCCTGCCCGTAACCTTATTGAAAAGCCCGCGTGTTAAATATAAAATTGAAGAGTTAGCGAATGTAACACCTGCGCAATTGGTGGTGAGGAAGAAGTGGTTGACATTGAAATAGGCCCTTATAAGTAAAAAAAATGGAAATGAAGTGATTCACAAAATAGTGAATCACTTGAATCACATTTTGTCGATAAGCGACTGTAATACAATGTTTTGCAAAAAACGGAGTGAATCACCCTGAATCAGTTCAAAAATTTTAATTAACAAGTACAAGTATTTGTAAATTAATTAGTTATACTGATTTGCCGTTTTTGTGAAATTAGGCATGAATCACTTTTGCGAATCACCCGGATCTAAAAATTCCAAAACATTTTACCCCCATCTGTTATTATATATAATATCTATGAAAACAATAACTAAAAACAACAGATCATGAATTCACTATTGTATATCATTGCAGTTATCCTCCTGATAGGATGGGCACTTGGTTTTTTCCTTTATTCGGCAGGGGGCATCATCCACATATTGCTGGTTATAGCGATTATTGCTTTATTATTAGGGATAATAAGAAGGCCGACGGCGCTTTAAATATCGCGTCTAAGTAAAAAAGCCTTCCGGCAACCCGGGAGGCTTTTTTTATGCTTTTAATAATTGAAGTGCCTTTTTTAGGTCGTTCTTTGTTTTGGTGAGGTCTTTCCAGGGGTCGTCGATGCTTTCTACCCGCGCCTTTGTATTGAAAAGGGTATAGTTAGCTAATTTAAGGCTGTTATTTACCTCGTGCCAGTGCAATGGGGTTGATACGGTAGCGTCCGGTTTTGGCCTGACCGAATAAGGGCAGGCAATAGTTTGGCCGCGCCTGTTCTGCAAAAAATCAATGTAAACTTTATTAGGCCGTTTAGCCGGGCTTCGTTCCACACTTGTGGTATCGGGCAGTTCGGCATGAATTAACTTTGCGGTATATTCGGCAAAGCCTTTTACAAGATCATAATCGTATTTGGCGCCCAGGTAGCAATAAATATGCAATCCTTTTGAGCCTGATGTTTTAACAAATACTTCCAGGTTCATACGGTCAAATACTTCCTTTGTTTTTAAAGCGGCCTCAACCGCCTGCGTAAACGGAACATCGTGCGGATCAATATCTATTACCACAAAATCAGGATTATCAGGGGTTTTGTATGAGCTTAGCCAGGGGTTTATTTCAATACAACCTAAATTCACCATATATAACAAAGTAGCCGCATCCGAGCCAATAATATAATTGATATTTTTATCATTACTTTCCGAATAAAGGTGCTCAGTTTTGATCCATTCGGGCAAATGGGCAGTATTATCTTTTTGAAAAAATCCCTGGTCTTCAATACCATTAGGCTGCCTGCGCATAGATATGGGCTTGTCTTTCAAATACGGAACTATCCAGCCGGCCATCTCTTTATAATAGTTTATTAACTGGCCCTTTGTTATGCCTTCGTCTTTCCAGAACAGCTTATTAAGGTGGGTAACTTTAACTTTCTTTTGGCCAAATTCAAGTGTTTCATCATCAGCCATTTGTGTAACTGGTGTTTCCATGACTATATTTTCTTTTTTCTTATCCATCCGCAATCCTTTAAAAACCGGATGACGTAAGTGCCTGTCGGCTGTCCATTCAGCGTACCAAACTTCGCAAATCAGCGTAGGCTTAACCCAGGTTACTTTGGTGCGGTTATGCACTTTTTCGGCAAATGGCTTTTTATCCGTTTGCAACGGCTCCAGTTGTTCATATAGTTCTTTTATAGCCGTATCATTAAACCCGGTGCCGCAATTGCCTATGTATTTGATATGATCGCCCTGGTTAATACCTAAAATTAAAGCGCCGAAATGGTTACGCGAGCCCGTTGGCGCGGTGTACCCGCATATCAATGCTTCCTGCGAAAGCTGCAATTTAAACTTTCGCCAGCGGTCTGTCCGTTTGCCGCTATCGTAATAGCTTTGCGCGTCTTTGCCTATAATACCCTCCCACCCTGCTTTTTTAGCTTTTGCAAACAATTCAGCCCCTTTTCCTGCTACATGATCGTTATAAATAATAGCGAAACTATTAAGCGGTTCTATCAGCGTTTTTAACAATTGTTTTCTTTTGATGAGTTCCAGGCCGCGCAGGTCGTGGCCGTTTAAACTTAACAGATCAAAAACATAATACTTTAATATTTTACCGGGCTTATCGCCATCATATTGCTGTATATCCTGGAAAGCACTTTTGCCTGTTTTGTCTTCAATTACCAGTTCACCATCCAGTATGGCATCGTTACTGATCTGTTTCAGTTCATTTAAAATTTTTTCGTAATCCTTGCTAAAATCAATATTGTTCCTTGATATAAGCCGGGCCCTTTTACCGGTATAGCCTATAGCGCGGTAGCCATCCAGTTTGCGCTCATATATCCAGTTTTCGGCATCAAATATTTTAGTATCCAGCTTAGCCATCATGGGGGTAAAGGCTTTTGCAGGGCGGGTTTCTTCTTCGTCAATTTCAGTCACGTCAGGGCTTTTTTTTTCAGCCTTAATTTTTTTTGCTTTGGGGAGAGCTGTGGCTTCGCCCTCCTTATTGTTCTTCATGGCTTTGATGTTATCGGGCACCAAATCCTCGCTGTTAAACTCTTCTGCAGCATATTCATCCCTGTGTTTTATCAGCAGCCATGCATTTTCTTCGGCGTTATGCAGTTTTACCAGCGCGAATTCGCCTTTCAGAATTTCGCCGTTAAGCTTGAATTTTAAATTGCCCGCTTTTAAACCCGCGCGCAGGGTTTTTATATCATCTTTTCGCTCATCGGCTAATGATTGATAAGTGCCTTTATCCCATATCAGCACCACACCCGCGCCATAATTGCCGGCGGGTATAATGCCTTCAAAATGCTGGTAATCTATCGGGTGGTCCTCAACCATCATCGCCAGCCGTTTATCATCGGGGTTCATTGACGGCCCTTTGGGCACTGCCCAGCTTTTCAGTACGCCATCCAGTTCCAGCCTGAAATCATAATGCAGGTTCGTGGCATGATGCCGCTGCACAACAAACGATAATGTTTTGCTATTGCTTTTGCCGCCTGCAGGTTCGGTGGTTTTTGTAAAATTACGCTTTTTTACATACGCTGTTAAGCCCATGTTATGCCCCTTTCTTTGTTTTTAAACTTTCCATCAACTGGTCGTACAGGTCATCGCCGGTAGCTTTATGCAGCTTCAATTTTTTAACGGTTGCGTGTTTCCCTTTTGATTTTGCCTTGATGATATTTAACAGCTCATTATTATACTCGTCTTTAAATTTCGATACATCAAATTTCTCGGCGTACTGGTTTATCAATGCAAGGCCCATATCCAGCTCTTTTTTGCTAATATTAATATCGCTGTCTATTTTAAGGTCATCGGTATCGCGTAGTTCCTGCGCGAAACGTATGCGGGTTACTACCAATACTTTATTAACCGGGTGTACAATGCATAAGCTTTCGGTGCTTCGCAATACAAAACGGGCCAGGCCTGCTTTTTTTGATTGTGCCAAAGCCTGCAATAAAAGCGCATAAGCCTTATTGTTTTTGGTATCGGGTTCCGTGTAGTACGAGGTTTCGTAAAACATGGGGTTAACATCAGCGATCTCAACAAAGCTTTCTATGGTAATAATTTTGCTTTTGTCGGGGGCGGCATTTTCAAAGTCATGCTCGTCTACTATTACATAATCATCGTTTAATTTATACCCTTTTACAATTTTATCATACGGCACTTCTTTATGCGTATGTTCATTTACCCGCATGTAGCGTATGCGTGAATGGTCGCGGCCATCCAGCATATCAAAATCAAGTGAACTGGTTTCAATAGCCGAATACAACTTAACAGGAATATTAACCAGCCCAAACCCAATTGAACCCTTCCAGATAGATCTCATAGTCTTATTTAATATAAGCTATAACCAATAAAAAGAGCAAACAGTTTTATGCCTATAAAACAAAAAAAGCCGCCTTTACAGGCAGCTTTTTAATTTTATAGGTAGTTGATCTGATTATTGATCGGTTGGAACGCTTGCAATACGGTATGATATGTTCCCGTTCCTGCCTGTGATCTGTTCGTAGTAAATATCGTCAGGCGATACTAAATATTTTTTACCATTTAAGGTTACTTTACGGCAATTATCAGGCAGTTGATTTACAATATCACCAACCTGGGGGGCTACTGTTGCAGCAGGTGCCGCGTTTTCGTCATCTGTATTTAAAACACCGTCTTTGCCGGCTACAACAAATACTTTTTCGCCTTTATCATTAACAATAGCTTTATAATATACGCCATTGTATTCAAAAAACTGCTGATTATCTATCATGATAGATTTAGCGCCCCGTGGCAGTTTAGGTACAGCCGCGCCAATTGGAGGGGCGGTAACCACGTATCCGCCATCTTCATAAGGACGGTAAAATGTACCATCAGCATAATAATAAAGAGATGTGCCCAAATAGAACGGATAATAACCGAAAGGCAGCGCGCTCATATAAAATCCTAAAGAGGGATAGCCATAAAAGCCTAAACCCAAACCAAAGCCCGGACGTATACCAAAGCCGCCGCGGTAACCGCCGCCAAAACCGCCGCCGCCACGGAAACCTCCGCCGCTACGGCCGAAACTGCCGCCACCACCGAAACTGCCCCCGGCATGTCCCCCACCACGCTGCGCATCAGCATTTACCACCATCATCACTGAAAGAGCCCCGGTCAACAAAAAGCCGGCGGCATATTTATATAACTTTTTCATAATACTTAAAAAAACAATAACTGATTTTTTTGCTATAAAGTATAAGCGGTTAACTTTTACGTTTATCAGCTATTGTTAGACGATATGCCGTTGAAAAGGTTTAACACTGGTTTATAAATTTTATAAAAAATAAGGTCATTCTACCTTTTGTTTGAGCTTTGATTTTTTAGGCTGCCAGATCGCCATGATTTTCAATCAATTAGGTTCCTGCGATCAAATCCTCCGGAAAAATCAGCCTGAAATTGCTTCCCACATTTTTTTCAGAGTGCACCTCAATGATGATATTATGGAAATCGGCAATTGATTTTACAATAGGTAATCCTAATCCAAAACTATCCTGCTGCATAGACTGCCTGAATTTTTTAAAGCGGTTAAATATAAAAGGAATTTCTTCCGGGCTTATGCCAATGCCGGTATCTGTTATATTTACTACCAATGTATTATTGTCCATTTCGGCGGCAATTATTATCTCGCCATTCTCATTATTATATTTTATGGCATTGTTTACCAGGTTAAAGAACAAATTGAATATTAAAAATTTGTTAACGTTTATTAATATACTATCCTGCGGAATGTAAATATCAAAGGTTAAATTTTTCTCAGGCAGGCGTACAGATATTTCATCGTAAACCTCTTGCAACAGTTCCTTTATCGATATTTTGTCTTCTTTTAAAAACTGGTCATTCTCAATCTGCGATATCAGCAGCAGCGTTTTGGTAATGCTTTTTAAACGGTTCAGTATTTTTTGCATTTCGAGCAGGCGCACCTTAAATTCATCAACAATATCTTCCCGCTCAAACATATTTTCAATTTTTGATTGCAGGATGGATATCGGCGTCATTAACTCGTGCGAGGCATTTGAAATAAATTCCCTTTCTTTTTGAAAAGCCGCCTCAATGGCCTCTATCATTTTATGAATACTGATGTCAAGATATTGAAAATCGGATGTACTGGTTTTGACCTTCCTATACGAACCAAAATTCGGAAATTTATGGCCTATCAGTTTTGTTTTTATGATCAACCCTAATGGCTTTAAAACGTGATTGGTATACACCACGTCGGCCAGTATCGTCAGCAATATCATACCTATTAACACCGCGAAGGCAATATTTTGGAGGGGGGTGCTGGTTTCATCAAGCGTGGCAACGCTTTTGCCTATCTCCAGCAAATAACGTTGGTTGTTAAGGGTAAAGGTATGGCTAAGTATACGGTACTCTATCGTATCATGTTCAACCCGGCGTTTTTCGTTTTTAATGGTATCAATAAAGTGGTTGGGGATGGTATCTTCTTCAATAGTAAGATACTCTTCTTTAAGCGGCAGGTAATAGCTGCCGTCTTTTTCGCCATCGGGTATATAGTTTTTTATGCCCTGGCTTTTTACAATTTGCAGCAGTTTGTTTTTTTGTTTGATGAGGTTATTATCAACATAACTACGGCTTATATTTTTTATCAGCGCGGGTACCAGCAATACAAACAGTACCACAATTACCAGTTTTGATATGGCATTAAACAGCGTAAGTTTTGTTTTAAGTTTCAATATTAAGCGTTGATCTTTATTTTATAACCCAGGCCCCGCACCGTCTCCAGCCAGTCGGGCGGTGCATAAACGTTCAATTTTTTACGTATATTTTTTATATGGGCATCAATATAGTTCGAGTCATAATCATCATTAATAATGCTGCCCCAAATATGTTCGCTTAATTGGGTACGTGTTAGCGTACGGTTTTTGTGTAAAATTAAATAAGCTATAAGGTCAAACTCTTTTTTGGTTATGGTATTTACCGCATCGTCGCGACAAGTGATTACCCTGTCTGTAAGATTTATCAAAAAATCACCCAACTCAACAATATTTTGCTTTAAGCCAAACTTACGGCGCAATATAGCCTGCATTCTGCTTTGTAATTCTAATAACGAAAAAGGTTTGGGTAAATAATCATCGGCGCCCAGGTCGAGGCCCCTTACCCGGTCGTATACTTCGGCGCGTGCGGTTAATATTAAACACGCGGCATCCGGGTTATTTTTTTTAGCCTCTTTAAGCAGGTCAAGGCCCTCATAATCGGGCAAGCCGAGATCTATTAAAATAAAATCGTACAGGTTTGTCGCTATTTTCTCAGACGCCGAGCGGCCGGTATAACATATTTCGGTAATGTAATTATGATTGGTTAGAAATATTTCCAGTTCATGTGCTAATGCTTCCTCATCTTCTATTATCAAAACATTCATACCGATCTTAATAAAAAACGTAGTAAAATGTTAAATTAAAAAAAGATTCGCGCTTATTCTCTAAAGCGCCCTCCACATTAACCGGGATAGAGTATTTATAAGAGAATTCAAAAGTATAATGTGGCCTGTTATAGGCTACTGGTATTTTAAAACTATAGTTAAGCATGTTAAACCTGCCATTATCGTATAGGTCGGTGTTATCGGGCCCTAACTTGTATATATAATCGGCATCTAACCTGTCCTCATGGTCTAACGAATAACGCTGTACAAAATTTTGCGTACCTAAGATCATGCTTATTGCGGGGTTAAATGAAAGGTAGTCTTTATCATCAAAAACGTTCCATTTGGTTTCAATGTATTTCGACTGGGTTAGTGTGATAAAGATATCGCTCGACTTGCCAAACAGGTAATCAACCAACACCGTTGATTTAAATGGTTTCCAGTCGTAGGTGTTTTTTAAATTAATATCATTTGATGTCGCCGATTCTATTATACGTTCCTGTTTGTTAAATATGAACCTGTTATAACTTATTGATCCGGAGAACTTTTTTGAGGGCCTGAATAAATAGCCGCCGCCCAGGTCAACTTCATCAACAAAAGTGCGGTAACCCAGCAGCCTTAATGCCGAACCATAAATAAAAAAACCGCCTTTGGTATTATATACCACATCGGTTGATTCATACGGGTAAGTAATTGGTCCGGTACGCCCAAAAAATAACGCGTCGCTCCCATAATTCACCCCTACAGAAAGCGATCTTTTCCTGATGACGGTATCCGTATCTGCAACAGCATAATAAGCTGTGTTGCCGGTAAAAATATGCAGTTTAACTGCGGCCGCGTTCACCGGGTTGCAAATTATAAGAAAAAGCACTATACGAAAGTATTTCATTTAATATGAGCAATTTAGTTTAAAAGGTTAACTGCCATTTCTTCTTGGTATTTCAGGCGGGCGTTCCAAACCTTCGGGCCTGCGTTGCCTTTTTGGTTTGGGTTTATCTTTCTGGCCCGGTATATTATCCGTTTCCCCTATCTTTTCTGGTTTCGACTGCCGCTTGGCTTTTGATATTTCTTTGATCTTTTCTTCCTGCTGATGTTTTTTTGAATTTGTTGTATCCTTTGGTACCTGTAGTAATATAATAAGCGGCACATCATGACTTTTAACAAGATCGCGGTGAGCCGTCCTTATTTTAGCGGATGATAAGCTTTGTGCAAATATCAACAACAATACAATATATGCAAGCCGCTTTAACATTGAGCAGAAGGGATTTGTAAAACTTTTTTCAAATATCGGTTAATTAAACAGGTAACTACAGGAGAGCAGTTTCTAAATTTATAGTAATTGTGTTTATAATTTATATTAAAAAGGATTTCATGAAGCACAATCAATAATATGCCGTTTCCGGTATAAAAAAAGTTATACTAATTTAAATGGGCCGGGGTAATTATGCGATGTTAATACCTTTTGAAGGATATACGCGGTTGTGGTCGTCAATTATTACACAACCTATTTGGTTTAACTGGTTTATTAAATACATACCGGCATTAACACCTATTGTCATTACAGGCGTAGCCATCGCGTCGGCAAATTCAGCAGTAGGGCTTAGTATGCTTACACTTTTAATTTCGCTTACTGTAAATCCGTTCTTAGGTTTAGGGGCGCCCGATTTTTTATCGTTAATAGTGGCATATTTTTCGGCATTAACTGATGTAGCAACAGCCATATTACTAATATCCAAATCGGCAAATGGCTGGTTTTGCTGGCGCGGATCGGCAGCGGCAACTGTCCAGGGCTCCATGTCAGGTTGCAGGCCCCAGCTTAGCAGATCGCCGCCGGCATTAATAACGCCATTACTTACACCCTCTGTTTGCAATATATATTTAGCCCTGTCGGCCGCGTAGCCTTTACTGTTAGCGCCAAAGCCTATGCGCATACCTTTTTCCTTTAAAAATACGGTGGTGGCTGTCGCGTCAAGCACAACATCTTTGTAATTAACTATGGTGTATGAGCTTATTGCTGTATCATTATCCTGGTGAGCATCGGTTTTATAGCCCGAGTAATAAGTAATATCAAACGCACCGTAAGTAAGTTCAGATATTTGCAAGGAACGGTCTATAAGTTTGAAAATTTCGGCGCTTACTTTTACAGGTTTTATGCCTGCATTACGGTTTATGGCGTTAACCTCGCTATCTTCGCTGAAGGTGCTGAGCAGTTTTTCAACACGGTTAATTTCGGTTATCGCGCTGTTAATTTTTTCGCCTGCCCAAACAGGATCATTTCCCACCACGCTAATTTCAAACTTGTTTCCCATCAAACGCATTTCGCGCCTGTAAACAGTTAAATTATTCGCTAATACCTTATTTAAAGCCAGCATACCGCAATCATTTATATCCAACGCCTAAAGTAGCCGCCTTTTATGAAATTAACATGAAAAGCGGATTGTTATAAATGTAAAAATGTGCGGGTGTGCAGATGTGCGGATAAGTGGGTATGGTATTTATATTACGGGAGGGCGATAAGATAAGAAATTCGAATCATTTGCACATCTGCATATTTGCGCATCTGCACATCAAATGCATTTGCACATACGCACATCTGCACATCAATTACGCCACCGTACCCTCTTTCAATTTCTCGGCATTTTCGGCGAATTGCAGGGCTTCCATTATTTCCTGTATGTTGCCGTTCATTACTTCGGCCAAGTTATAAATGGTTAAGCCTATACGGTGCTCGGTAAGGCGCCCCTGCGGATAATTATAGGTACGTACCTTTGCCGAACGGTCGCCGGTGGCAACCATGGTTTTGCGCCTTTTGGAGGCTTCTTCCAGGTGTTTTTGCAGTTCAAGCTCATATACCCTTGAACGTAATACCTGTAAGGCTTTATCAAAGTTTTTAAGCTGCGATTTTTGATCCTGGCATTGCGCCACCAGCCCTGTGGGGATATGCGTAAGCCTAACCGCAGAGTAGGTTGTATTTACAGATTGCCCGCCCGGCCCTGACGAACAGAAAAGGTCCTTGCGTATATCAGCAGGATTCAATACAATATCAAACTCGTCAACTTCGGGCAATACCACTACCGATGCTGCCGAGGTATGTACGCGCCCCTGTGTTTCGGTATCGGGCACACGCTGTACCCGGTGTACACCCGATTCATATTTCAATGTTCCGTAGGCATCTTCGGCAATAACGTTAAATACAATTTCCTTGTATCCGCCTGCCGTACCTTCGGTATAATCAACCAACTCGGTTTTCCAGCCGCGTTTTTCGCAGTAGCGCATATACATACGGTACAAATCGCCTGCAAATATCGAGGCTTCATCGCCCCCGGTACCACCACGTATCTCCACTATGGCGTTTTTCGAATCTTCGGGATCTTTCGGTATCAGCATCAGGCGTATATGCTCCTCTTTTTCATCACGCTGTACCAGCAATTCATCCAGTTCGGCTTTCGCCATTTCGCGAAACTCATCGTCCTTCTCGGTAGCTAATATATCTTTGTTGGTGTCAATATTGCTCATAATGTTGCGGTATATATTATACTCGTCAACAACTTTGGCCAAATCTTTATATTCTTTATTTAACTGTGCATAACGCTTCATATCAGCCATTACATCGGGGCTGCTTAATTCTGCTTCCACATCTTTCCAGCGTTGAAATATCGCCTCTAATTTTTCTAACATATTTCTGTTTTATCAATAGGGCACCTATTAACTGCCCTGCTTTAAAAAGCGCACAAAAATACGGATTTTAAAGCATAAGCCGAAAGCTAAAGGCGGAAAGCCGAAAGCTCTACAGCTAAACTACCCGCAACAATTAAAATATTGAAAGTGTTATGACAAAGCCTTCTGCTTTTAGCTTTCGGCTTTTTTCTCAAAATACTGCAAGGTTAATTGCCCCCCGTCAAAAACAGCGTACGAATCAAAATTTACCCATTCCCCTAAGTTTATATAGCGGCTTTGGTCCACCTGTATATCAAGAGGCAGGTGGCGGTGGCCAAATATTAAATAATCATAAAATTTATCTTTCAGTAATTCCCGGCTGTAAACTACCAGCCACTCTTTCTCCATGCTTTTTCGCTTTTCATTGTTTTCGCCGGCTATACGGCTATGTTTCGACCAGTAATTCGCTATCCCTACGCCCAGGTTTGGATGCAGCCGGGCAAATAGCCACTGGCATATTTTACTGCGAAATATCGTCTTTATAACTTTATATAGCGTATCGCCCGGTCCTAACCCATCGCCATGATGCAGGTAGAATTTCTTTCCGCCGCGTTCTATTTCTAATTCATTAGTGATAATTGTAGCGCCCAGTTCCTGCTCAAAGTAATCAAACATCCACATATCGTGATTACCTTTAAACAGGTAAATTTTTATCCCGGCATCAGCCAGTTCGGCCAGCTTGCCTAAAAAACGGATATACCCTTTAGGTACAACAGTTTTATATTCGAACCAAAAATCAAAAACATCGCCCATTAAAAAAACTTCTGCTGCATCAGCTTTTATCATATCCAGCCAGCGCACCAGTCGTGCTTCACGCTCGCGGCTCGCGGCATAACCACCTGTGCCTAAATGAAAATCGGACGCGAAATAAAGTTTATTGCCTGTAGCCATGCTGCATCAAAAGTACGTTTTAGAGGTGAAAGGTAAAAGGCAAAAGGTTAAAGGTTTAGTATGTGCTGGGCAAGGTCAAAACAAAACAGGCTCTTCATTACTGAAAAGCCTGCTCTGTTTGCGTCCCGATAACAATCGGGATGATTATAATTTATTTATTGTCATGTCCGTGTCCATTGTCATGGCCGTCATTGCCTTTACCGTTATCGTGGCCGTTATTGCCGTGGCCATTACCATTGTTACCACGATCGCCATTCCAATGATTACGGTAACGCTCGTCATGGCTTTCACGAATGATCGGCTGATCATGACGCCCTTTGTAACCTGAATATTTTGCCCTTATCTCCGCATTGTGCTGCCATGGGTTGGGCTGGTTAACAACCACTTTATAGCCGTGATACAAGTCATAATTCTGGTATCTTGGGGGCAAAGCGCTTGAACGTACCCATACATTGTTCTGATTATAAACGTATTGATGATTGGGTACATCATAATAAGCATCAATATCAGGCATATAATAATATTCAGCATGGGTATAACCTACGGGCCCCCATTCGGGCTGAGCGCCAATGTTAAATCCGAGGTTAATGCGTAATTGTGCATCGGCAGCTTTAAATGATAAACAACCAATTAATATGGCTGCTGTTAGGATGATCTTTTTCATAATTTGTTTTTAATTTAAACTAAGACAATCGTAATCAATAAAAGTTTACTTTATTTTTCATCATAGTTATTGCAAAGAGGAATAGCGATATGATCGTGGGAATGAAAATGGCAAAAAAAAGCGAAGGGTAGATACCCCTTCGCCCTTAATTCTTATATCGTACTTTTTTATTTAAATTCTTCGGTTTTATCTTTTTCTTTATCGGCTGTTGTTTTATCGGCCATTGCCGCCAACACGGGCTTACCTATTACTTTATAAGCTCCGTCGCCCTTTAATATGGCGGTAAGCTGGGTTTTGTCCTGCATGGTTTTTACGGCCTGCGCCATTTCGGTATCATACTTAAAGTTGGCTTCGTAACGGCCTTTATCAAAATAATAACGCGAAACTATTTCATTTTCAAGTGCCTGTTTTATTTCGGCTTTATGTATTTGCAGATCGTTTTTCTTGCTGTTCAACAACTTGGTTTTTAAAACATCGTACTCGGTTTGTATCTGGTCAAATTGTTTTTCCTTGGTAGCTTCGGTTTTTAAAGTCGCCAATACTTTTTCAGATGAAGTGTTATAGGTATAATTTTTATCGGCAAGGTATTTCACAAAATCGTCATACTCGGCATCAGTTAAAGCAAACGTGCGGCTATCGCCGATCTTTGGGTGTGTCTCGCGGTATTTTGTTGCATAATCAAATAAAAATAATTTGCCTATTAATGTCTGCGTAACATTGGCAAACCGCTCGGGTTTAATAAAAATATCAGGGTAAATGCCACTGCCATCATAAACAGAACGGCCATCTTTAGTTTTAAATTCGTGCATTAATGAGTCGGCAACTTTTACTACGCTGCCGTCATCTTTGCGGTGCGTGTAATCAATTTCCTGTATGCACCTGCCCGAAGGAACGTAGTATTTAGCGATAGTTATTTTTACCAAGCTATTATAAGGCAATGTAAATGTTTGTTGTACCAGGCCCTTGCCATAGCTTCGCTGCCCAATAATTATGGCCCGGTCAAGGTCCTGTAACGAGCCGGCTACGATCTCGGAAGCTGATGCCGAATGGCTGTTTACCAGCACCGTCAACGGCAAATCAGCCGCAAGCGGGTCGGCCATTGTTTTGTAAGTAAAATTTTTCTCTTTTATTTTTCCTTTTTGCGATACTATTTCCACATCCTTTTGCACAAACAGGTTTACAATTTTTACCGCTTCCTGCAATATGCCGCCGCCGTTTGAGCGCAGGTCGAGTATAATGCCGTTAGGGTTGTTCTTTTTTAAAGCGATCAGCGCACTGGTCACTTCATCAGCCGAGTTTTCTAAAAACCTGTCCAGCTTTATATAGCCCATATTGCCGGCAACCATACCATAATAAGATACATTGGGCTGTTTAATTTCATCGCGTACCAGGTCTTTTTCAACAGGCTTGTCTTCGTTATCGCGCTTAACTAACAGCTTTACCATCGCGCCTTTCGAGCCTTTCAGTAATGCGCTTACCTGGTCGCTGTTCTTGCCGTCAAGTACAATATCATTGATCTTCATCACCTGGTCGCCCGGCCATATATCCGCTTTTTGGGCAGGATAACCTTCAAACACGTTGGAAACATATACTTTATTGTTCCTTGAAAAAATACTCGCGCCAATACCGCCGTATTGTGTACTTACATAATGTAGTTTATAATCTTCAATTTCCGATTCGGGTACAAATTCGGTATAAGGGTCAAGGCCGTCAAGCATGGCATCAGCACCCGTTTTAAGCAGCTTAGCCGAATTAATTTCATCAACATAGTTAATATTTACCTCTTTATATAAGGATGCAAACACTTCCAGGTTTTTTGATATCTGGAACAGGTCGTCGCTAAAACTCCAAATACCCAATGCCAGCGCCATTAATCCGGCAGATAGCAGGAACTTTTTATATTTCTTCATTGTACCACTTTTCATTAAAATTGACCTTAAAACATAAAAATACAAAAAACAGTTTATAAAATAGTTAACTGATTTTACAGCCTATTATTGTCAATATTTACTAATGCTTTTTTCAGGGTAAATACCACATAACTACGGTTACGGTTAACCAGGTGCATCAGGTTGCTTATAAGGGCTTCTTCCTGTCCCTCGGTATAGTTTAATTCATGGTCTGTCAAGTGGTTATATTTTCTTTGTATCTTAATTTTTACTCTTTCCCACTCCTTATTTGTAATACTGATCTCTGCCATTGTTAAAATATTTTTGCCAAAAATATAAAAAAACAATGTTGCTCCGGCATCAAACTTTCGGATTAAATAATAAATCTATTTACCTGCCATGCCGCAGCCCCCCTCTAAATCTCCCCCCGGTTGGGGGAGACTTTTTGACTTTCCAATAAGTGAAAGCATTCGTCCTGATACGATAATTTAAAGTCTCCCCTACCGGGGGAGATTTAGAGGGGGCTAAAAAATTGGTACAGCTATTGTTAAACCTTTAGTAATGACGTGCATCAAAGTCGTTATTATTATAAAACTAAATAACAAACACTATGAAAAAGTATGTATTAAGCGTATTGCTGCTGATAGCGGTAAGCATCGGCGCTAAAGCGCAATTTAGCCTCGGCATAAAAGGGGGCGTTAACTATTCAACTATTAATTCTGATAATTTGCGATCTTCAAGTGTGGCCGGTTACCAGGCCGGTTTATTTGCGCGTATAGGCGGCGCGGTTTATTTACAGCCTGAAGTTTATTTAAGCAGCAGTGGCGGCCAATTTGATTCGAATGACAATACTTATAGCGGAAAAGTAACTTTTACCGATTTAAATGTTCCCGTATTGGTAGGATTACGGTTTGGCCCTAAAAATTTAAATTTCAGGGTTATGGCCGGTCCCGAATATATTTCAGTATTAAATCAAAATCAAAACTTATCTGCTAATTTTAACGGGGCCTACAATAACTTCGGTAATGCTTATAGAAAAGATATGCTGGGTTACCAGGCAGGTGCAGGCGTTGACCTGGGCGCAGCCACTGTAGACCTGCGTTACCAGGGCGATTTTGATAATTTTAACACTACCTATAACCAGCATCAAAACCTGTGGGCGTTGAGCGTTGGGTTTAAGTTTTTTTAATTATTTGTTGTAAGGTTGAAATGTTGGAAAGTTGAAACGTTAAAAAGCCCCGCTGTTTGCCGGGGCTTTTTTGTTGGATAATATAGAACACGAATTTCTAATAATGAAATATTTTCAATTTGATCACTATTCAACTTCGGCGTTCGAAATTCAACATTCATTATTCGATATTAAAAAGCTGTAATCTTTTTCAGAAAAGGCATAAAACAAGCAAAGCCCCTGATGGGCAGGGGCCTTTGCTAACCAATTATAAACCTAAATTATTGAGAAGAGCTGTAGGAGAAGGAGTCGAACCTCCACAGAGTGGTTATTCTTATTGCTAAGAGTTTCCCATGATCTCCGCCACCGCGACGAGGAGGTGTGTCTGCCAAAAATTTCACCATCCTACATTATATATTCACGCCAGTGAATTGCTGTTGGGGAAGGATTCGAACCTCCACAGAGTGGTTAGCCCGCTTCGGGTTTTCCATATTCTCCGCCACCGGGACAAGGAGGTGTGTCTGCCAAAAATTTCACCACCCAACATTATGTTGTTATTTTTTTAAAGAACAGTTAAGCGTTTTAGGTCCGTTTGCTTATTACAAACATAACAGGACTATCAATTCCTTGCAAATATTTCAACAAAAATATTTTATTTTTATTCAAATTATAATTATACTTGTATTTCAATATAGATATTCAAATTTATGTCCCACAGAAAAGCTCAAAATTTAGAAATTGATAATCTGGATATCCAGATTTTATCAATATTGATGAAAAATGCGACCACTCCATACACCGAAATCGCCAAAGAATTGATCGTTTCCGGCGGAACTATACATGTGCGGATGAAAAAGTTGGAAGAAATGGGTGTAA
Organism: Bacteroidota bacterium; assembly: GCA_013288485.1. GTDB lineage: Bacteria > Bacteroidota > Bacteroidia > Sphingobacteriales > Sphingobacteriaceae > Mucilaginibacter. The sequence continues at coordinate 17,791 of JABDBW010000001.1, read as the reverse complement.
TAAAGGGGGCCAGTTTGGAAGTAGATCCGCAGAAATTAGGGTATGATATCACCGCCTTCCTGGGGATATTCCTTGAAAAGGGTTCGCAGTACAACGAAGCTGTAAAGCAGTTAAAAACTGTAAATGAGATAGTTGAACTGCATTATACCACAGGTAGCTACAGTATTTTCGCAAAAATAATCTGCCATGATACCACTCATTTGCGCGAAGTATTGAATGAACAGATACAAGGCGTAAAAGGCATACAGCGTACCGAAACCTTCATATCATTAGAAGAAAGCATTAAAAGGCAAATTACTTTGGAGTAAATTTTTACTTATACCTTATAATATATAGTGGGAGGCTTGCGAAGTTTAAAAACTTCGCAAGCCTTTTTTATTTCAGGGAGGATAGTTTCTTCGAATGGTGGTTTCAGGTAATTATCCTGTCGGTTTTTTTGAAAATTTCATGCTTAAAAAGCTTCAGCATGAGCGGGCAGGCAATAATTTCGGCTATAACCGAGGGGGCAAGTACCGGGCCCTGCATCATTTCAAATGAAAAAGGCCAGTATTTCCATATCAATATAGTAAGCGCCAGCGATATTACACGTGTTGCTATCAGCAGTAAAGTGAGTTTGCCCCATGTAAATGGTTTATTATATTTTACTACCACAAAGGTTTGGAATATAATGCCTGCAATAAAGGCTACTGAACCTAAATAAATAGCTATACCTAAAAATCCGAAAAAATCAATATTGTTATCCATAGGTGGTTTATTTTTTCAAAGCTATTAAAAAATACCCATTGTCATTCTGAGCAATCGCGAAGAATCTTGTAAGATTGACAGGCAGCCGGCATTTCGCGCGTATAAGATTCTTCGCTATCGCTCAGAATGACAAACGTTTTTATTGAGTTGCAAACACCGCCAACGCCTTATTTATCCTGCTGATAGTTTCTTCTTTACCCAATAAAGCCGCGATATCAAAAACATGCGGACCAAATTTACCGCCCACCAGCATAATACGGAAGGGCAGCATCACATCGCCGGTCTTTAATCCTTTTTCTTCGGCTAATGTTTTAAATGTGTTTTCTAATTCAGCTGCTTCAATTGCCTGGCTTGCTTTTAGTATTTCAATAATAGCATTAAAAAATGCCGTTTTCCCGTCTGTCCATTTAGGTTTAATGGCATCAAGGTCATATTCGGCCGGGCTTTCAAAAAAGTAGCCTGCCTGTCGGTAAAAATCAGACAATAAGGTACAGCGGTCTTTTACCAGTTCAATAACGGTTAACAGATACGCGTCATCATTAACAGTAATACCTTTGCTCTCTAAAACCCCTTTAACTTTTAGCTTTAAGCTTTCAGCTTTAAGCCTCTTTATCCATTCGGCATTATACCACCTTGCTTTTTCAAAATCAAACTTAGCGCCGGCCTTACTTATCCTTTCCATGGAAAATTTATTGATCAACTCATCCATTGTAAAAATCTCCTGTCCTGAACCATCGTTCCATCCAAGCGTTGCAAGGAAATTCACAAAAGCTTCAGGTAAAAAGCCCATTCCTTTAAAGCCTTGCGTTGTTGTTCCCGACTGTTCATCTTCCCAGTCAAGTGCATAAACCGGTATACCCAGCCTTGCGCCGTCGCGTTTGCTTAATTTACCGTGCCCGTCGGGCTTTAATATTAAAGGCAGGTGCGCCCATTGCGGCATATCAGCTTTCCACCCTAAATAATTCCAAAGTAATAAATGCACGGGCGCCGATGGCAGCCACTCCTCCCCCCTGAAAGCATGTGATATTTTCATTAAATAATCATCAACCACCACTGCCAAATGATAGGTTGGCATACCATCGGCCTTTAATAAAACTTTATCATCAACCTGGTTGGTTTCAAAACTAACACGGCCGCGTATCATATCAGTAAAGCTAACCGTCTCGTCAGCCGGAATTTTTATGCGGATAACATGCGGCGTATGGTTAGCCAGTAACTGGTCAACCTCGTGCTGCGGCAATGATAAAGAGTTGCGTAAACCATCCCTGTAAACCTGCCCGTATTGAAAATTTGGTATTTCTTTACGGTTCTTGTCCAGTTCTTCTGCGGTATCAAAAGCGTAATAGGCATGGCCCTGCATCACCAGCCTTTCGGCATATTCGCGGTAAATGCTTTTGCGCTCGCTCTGGCGGTACGGCGCATATTGGCCGGGGTTTACCGGGCTTTCATCAGGAATGATGCCGCACCAGTTCAAACAATCCATTATATAGGCTTCGGCGCCTTCAACATAGCGGTTTTGATCGGTATCCTCTATTCGTAAAATAAAATCTCCACCATGTTTTTTAGCAAAAAGGTAATTAAACAGGGCGGTGCGTACCCCGCCTAAATGTAACCCGCCCGTAGGGCTTGGCGCAAAACGAACTCTAACTTTTTTATCTGACATTGGGGGCAAAGATAGTTATTAGTCTGTAGTCGGAAAGTCAGGAAGTCGGAAAGTCCGTAAAGATGTAAATTAGCTGTATGAGATCAGGTGGGCCATCCTGGTCCAGGTGGTCCGCCCTGGTCCGGGTGGTCCGGGGTGGTCCGGGGTGGTCCACCCTGGTCCGGCTACATATTTGCATACTCAACTTTCGGACTTACGCGGACTATCGGACTTACGTACTTAATAAAATTATAAGATACAAACCTATTTTACGTTATTTGAAGCTGATATGCTAAATACCTACCAAAATAAGCGACTCTGGAAATACATATTGCTTGCGTTTGCCATAATTATTGCCAGCGGGTCATTGTTTTATACCAATTACCTGGTGCGGAATATTGCCCAGAAAGAGCGTACACGCGCGCAGTTATGGGCAATGAGTATGAGGCAGAGTATCACATCAGATGATAACGACTTTTTACCTTTTGTTTTAGCCGTTCGCGACAGTTCGATCGTACCTGCTATAGTTACCAATGAAAAGGGTGACATTATTACCACGAAAGGCCTCGACAGCACTAAAACTTTTATACCCCCACCTCCTGACGCCATAAAAGATAAAAAAGGGCCCAAATATGATCCGGGATACTATAGATCTGAGCTGGCTACCATGAAGGCCCAGCACGAGCCTATTATTATAAACCTGCCCGGATTAGGTAAGGGCAATAACCTGATCTACTATAAAAATTCACCGCTGCTTACCCAGTTAAAGTTTTTTCCTTTTGTGCAGCTTTCGGTTATCGCGGTATTTTTATTATTGGCTTACACGGCTTTTAACTCATCGCGAAAGTCTGAGCAGAACCAGGTTTGGGTGGGATTAGCCAAAGAAACCGCGCACCAGCTGGGTACGCCTATATCCTCATTAATGGCATGGATAGAGTTAATAAAAGATAAATTTAATGCCGAAGAAGACCCGCTGGTAGCCGAAATGGAGAATGATGTTAGGCGGCTGGAGATAGTAGCCGACAGATTTTCAAAAATAGGCTCCAAACCAAAATTGGAAGGGCATTCTGTATATGAGGTAGTTAATGATTTTGTTGATTACTTTAAGGTACGGGTAAGCAATAATATAAATTTTGAGATAACCGGAAATACTGAACTGAAAGCAGGTTTAAATATTCCTTTATTTGATTGGGTGATAGAGAATTTACTTAAAAACGCGGTAAACGCCATTGAAGGCAAGGGCAGTATTAAAGTAAACATTTTTACCAATAAGGTTAAAGACCAGGTTTATATTGACGTAACCGATACCGGCAAAGGCATACCGCGCTCTAAATTTGCTACTGTTTTTCAGCCGGGTTATACTACGCGAAAGCGTGGCTGGGGTTTGGGTCTGTCATTAACCAAACGAATGGTGGAGAATTACCATAACGGGCAGATATTTGTACGCGATTCGGAATTAGGCAAGGGTACAACTTTCAGGATCATTTTAAAAAATATAAGGAACGATGAATAAACCAGCAGAAGAAGAATATGCGCCATTTTATGGCACCTACATGCGAATGGTTGGCGAAGGGCCTGTTTTAGATATACTGGAAGACCTTGCCGAAAACACCTACGCTCTTTTTAGCAAACTAAGCGACGAACAGGCCAACTATGCCTATGCTGAGGGCAAATGGACCATTAAAGAAGTATTGGGCCATATGATAGATGCTGAACGCACTTTTGCTTACCGTATTCTCGCCTTTTCGCGCGGGCAACCAGAATTGCCCGGGTTTGATGAAAATATATATGTGGAAAATGCAACCTTCAAGAGTCGCTCAATAGGTAACCTTGCGGAAGAGTTTAAGACGGTGCGGGAGGCCAACTTATACCTTCTACATTCGTTAAGTCCCGAACAATTTGCCGCAACGGGTATTGCCAGCGGCAATAAAATATCGGTATTGGCATTGGTTTATATCATGGCGGGCCATGAAATGCACCATGTTAAAATTATTAATGAAAAGTATTTGGTATAGGCTGAAAGGTAAAAGGTGAAAGGTAAAAGGCGAAATCAACCCTTTACCTTTCACCTTTTGCCTTTTACCTTATTCTTCCAGTTTCTTCGCGTCCTTTTTCTCGATCAGGTAGGATACAAACAGGCCCGAACCGCCAAATACAGCTATCAGTGCGAAATAAACAGCAGGGTTATCATCGTTATTCATGCCTGCAAAAGCAGTATGATCTAATAAGTAAGCCAAAAACAAACCCACACCCGCACCAATTAATAATAAGCCCCAGGTAAGTACATAATTACGGTTAATTGGCTTTTTCGAGCTTCGTGGATCCATACCACGTTCTATCATGGCCATTCTTTCGCGGTTACCTAGGTAAACAATTCCAAATACCATCGCAAACATTGCCATTGGCACTAAAATGGGGACCAAAACCCCTAATACATGTTCGTCCATCTTATTTAATTTTTAATGTTAATTTTTTAAGTTTTCATCTACACCATTTTAGTGTAATTGTAAGCTATGACGACGTGGTTTTTTATTAGGTTACAATGTTTTTTAAAAAGTTTGCAGTGGGCAGTTCGCAGTGGGCAGCTTACAGAAAATCACCTTAATTAAAATATTATAGTATTAGGTGTGCCAACTGCCCACTGAGGACTGCAAACTAAAGAAGTATATTTACATAATAATGTAACCTCAATTAGTAATCTGTCGTCAGATAGCATAATAACATGCAAAGCAAACTTTCGGATATAGAATTGATAGTGCAAACGCTGTCGGGAGATCAATCGGCTTATGCTGATTTGGTTAAACGCCATCAGCGTTTTGTATTTACGCTGGCTTTGCGTTTTGCTAAGAACCGGGAGGATGCGGAGGAAATAGCGCAGGATTGCTTTATAAAAGCGTACCGTTCGCTCGCATTGTTTAAACAGGAATCGAAATTCAGTACATGGCTGTATACGATTGTTTATACTACGGCCATGACGGCCTTACGCAAAAAGAGGGTTGACACTACTTCTATAGATGATGAAGAAACTTATATTCAAATAGAAAACACCCCGTCAGGTTATGACGTTAATAATGCTGAGAACAAGTCGAGGTCATTTTATGTAGACCAGGCTATTTCGCAATTAACACCTGATGATGCCACCATAATTACGTTATTTTACAAGGGCGAACAATCATTGGAAGAAATTGCCCAAACATTAGGCATTGAAGCCAATAGTGTTAAGGTTAAATTATTCAGGGCGCGCCAGCGTTTAAAAGAAAAACTGGAGCGTAATTTAAAACATGAAGTTAAAGAACTGGTATGAACAGCATAGAAGAAAAACTTTGGGAATATATTGATGGCGCCTGCTCAACAGAGGAACGTGAAGCCATTGACCTGCTTATTGCGCAAGACGAGACCTACCGGCAAAAATACCTTGAGCTACTGGCTCTTAACCGGGAGATAGCTGAGATGGAAATGGATGAGCCATCAATGGCCCTTACCTATAACGTACTGGAAACCATACGGGCCGATTATGCGAAAAAACCGCTTAAAGCAGCCATTGACAGCCGGATCATAAAGGGAATAGCCGGGTTTTTTGTATTTACCATAGCGGCTTTATTAATATTTATGCTGGTAAACATTAACTGGTCGGCGGGTAACACGGCTGTTGTGCCTGCATTAAAACTCCCAGACCTGAAAGTATTTTTGAGCGGCAGCGTAGTAAAAGGGTTTTTGTTTTTTGATGTAGTATTACTGTTGTTTTTATTTGATGGTTTCCTGCGCAAAAGGCATTTTGTTAAACATTCGTAATAATTTTTGTACAGTTTATTGTAGCAAAATGGCAACACCGGATATTGGCGCCCGAAAAAAGAGTTGGACAAAAGAGCAGTTTTAACCGGCACATACTGCCACTTTTAGCATAAATTAGCATAAAAGTAAAAATTAGCTGTCATAACAAATATTGGTACAGTAATTGCTTTATACTATGCAAGCTGGTAATCTTACCGGCTTAATTGTGATAAGGTTTAGGTTGAATGCCCCCAAGAAGCAAGTTCGAAGGGGCATTTATTTTTTTAGGCCGCTTTCACTTTTTCTTTTATAAACGGGTTAATTACCAGCGAGAACAATATCACCAAAACACACCCTATGGCATTTAGCCATAAATAAGCCACCACCCCATAAATTCCTAACAGGCAAATAATAGCTTCGGTAATAACCGCGGCAATAAAAACAGCCGTACCCCCCACTCGCTTTACATAAAATGCAACCACAAATACGCCCAAAATGGTTCCGTAAATATAGGAGCCCAGCTGGTTTACCGCTTCGAGCAAATTACCCATTTTACCTGCATACAGCGCCATAGCTATACATACCAGGCCCCAAAATATAGTAGCCAGCCGCGAAGCCAGCAGGTAATTTTTATCCGTCGCACCGGGATTAATAATGCGCTTATAAATATCAATTACGCTGGTTGATGCCAGCGAATTTAACGCGCTGGCCGTCGACCCCATCGACGCTAAAAAAACAATAGCTATTAATAGGCCTATTAATCCGCGGGGCAGGTAATGGGTAACAAAATTCAGGAAAACATAGTTGGTATCGTCGGTATCGGCTTTTTCATTGTTCTTTTTCATCAGGCCTATGCCATCCTGGCGGATGTTCTTTACCTGTTCATCCGCTGCCTTCAAATTAGCCTGGGCGTTATTTATCTGCGCCGCATCCTTGCCGTTAATGGCGGTGATCAGATCATTCGCTTTGGCTTTACGTTGTTCAAAAGCGGTGGCATATTTTGTTTCCAACGCGTTATACTGCCCCGCGTAAGCGCCTTGTTTTACCTGTTTAACTTCGTATTGGTTAAAAAAAAGCGGCGGCCGGTTAAACTGGTAAAAAGCAAAAACCAATACGCCAATTAATAAAATACAAAACTGCATGGGTATTTTAATGAGGCCATTCATAATTAACCCCAAACGGCTTTGACCTACAGAACTACCGGTTAAATAGCGCCCCACCTGGCTCTGGTCCGTACCGAAATAAGATAGCTGCAAAAAGAAGCCGCCAATAATACCGCTCCATATATTATAGCGGTTGTTAAGGTTAAATTTCCAGTCGATCACATTCATGCGGCCCATTTTACCGGCCAGTTTAAGCGCATGGGTAAAGCCAACCGTATGCGGTAACAGGGTAACTACCAATACGCCGGCGGCAAACATCCCTAAAAAAATAATACTCATTTGCAGCAACTGGGTATAAGAAACCGCTTTGGTGCCGCCATATACCGTGTAAAAAGTAACCAGCCCGCCAATAAACAGCGTGGTGTAAATAGTGTTAATATTAAGGATGATGGATAATATAATAGCCGGCGCGTAAATAGCTATGCCGGTGGAAAGCCCGCGCTGTATTAAAAATAAAAATGAGGTAAGCGCGCGTGTTTTCAGGTCGAACCGCTGTTCTAAGAACTCGTAGGCGGTGTATACTTTAAGGCGATGGAATATGGGTACAAAAGTAATGCACAGCACGATCATGGCCAGCGGCAGGCCGAAATAGAACTGCACAAACCGCATCCCATCGGCATAAGCCTGGCCGGGGGCCGATAAAAAGGTAATAGCGCTGGCCTGCGTAGCCATTACCGAAAAACCTATATGATACCATGATAATGAGCGGCCGCCCACTAAAAACTGATCGGTAGTTTTATTGGCGCCGCTCTTCCATACGCCATATACTACTATCACTAAAATAGTGGCGCCAAGAACGATCCAGTCGGTTAAGCTCATTTAAAGTAAAGGGTAATGAGCCAGAATATAATAATTAAAAAAACCAGCCAACCGGCTACAATGCCGTAAAACTGGTTCCAGTTGCGTATAAACGAGGGCAGTTCAGTATCAGGCCTTTTCACTGCTTTTAGCCAATACCTGCACAAAAAAGGCGGTAAACAATAGCCCTATAATTCCGCTTACCAATATCCATACCAGGCTAACGCCCGCTATAACTCCCACAAAAAGGCCGGTTAACAAGCCTACCGGGTAATAAATGTTATTGTAGTTTTCTGTTTTTGTTTTTGGGTGATGTGTCATATCTGTCGTTATTATATTACGTGCAAAAGTAATTGATTATATAATGTGTAGCAATAGGTTAATATTAATAAAACCTTACCTGATCGGTTTAATTGTAAAAATCATGTCCATACAATTACTTGCCGCCCGTTTTCAAATACATCCAGATAATCCCCCCGATAACCATAACAGCCAAAACGATAAGCCCTATCCAGCCCGAGCGTTTATCCTGGCGCATTATCCAGACCAGGAATACAACAAGCGGCAATACAAAAATTGTCCAGAATATGAGTGAGGGAGCTGTCATATGTTTTAGTTAATAGTTCATGGTTAATAGTTCATGGTTAATAGCACAATCCACAAATACGATGAACCATGAACTATCAACCATGAACTACATTGGCATCCTCGCAAGCGGCGCAACGTCCTGCCCTACAAAATCGCCTTTTAAAAACTTATAATGCCCGGCTATGGCTATCATGGCGGCATTGTCTGTACAGTATTGCATTTCGGGGATAAAGCAGTTCCAGCCGATTTTATCGCCCAGCTCATTTAACCCCTGCCGCAACCCGGTATTAGCCGATACGCCTCCGGCCAAAGCTATATGTTTTATACCATAAAACTGTGCGGCTTTTTGCAGCTTATTCAATAATATGGTAACTATTCGTTTTTCAACCGAGGCGCAAATATCATTTAAATTTTCGGTTATAAAATTAGGGTTAAGCGCCACATTATCGCGTATGAAATATAATATAGATGTTTTTAACCCGCTAAAACTGAAATTAAAGCCCGGTATCTGCGGCTCCGGGAAGCGGTAAGCATCAGGGTTTCCCAAGCGGGCGTATTTATCTATCAGCGGGCCGCCGGGATAGGGCAACCCTAATATTTTACTGGTTTTATCCATAGCCTCGCCCGCGGCGTCATCGAGCGTTTGGCCAACAACTTCCATATCAAAATAATCCTTCACCAGCACGATCTGCGTATGCCCGCCCGAGACGGTGAGGCATAAAAAAGGGAATGAAGGTTTATTATTGCCAATAAAATGCGCCAGTACATGCGCCTGCATATGGTTAACCTCTATAATTGGAATACTTTTTGCAAGTGCAAAAGCCTTAGCGAACGACACGCCAACCAGCAGGGAACCTAAAAGGCCGGGGCCGCGGGTAAAGGCTACTGCATCAATGGCATTTTTGCTTACTTTTGCGGTTATTAACGCTTGTTGTACGGCAGGAATGATATTTTGCTGATGAACCCTTGAGGCGAGCTCAGGGACAACGCCTCCAAATGCTTCATGTATGGCCTGGTTAGTAACAATATTACTTAATATTGTACCGTCAACACATATTGAAGCAGAGGTATCATCACATGAAGATTCGATTCCTAAAATTACAGGCACTTTATATTGAATGAGTGAATGAGTGAATTTATTGAATGTTAAACAGTACACTAAACCAATCAACAATTCAGTAATCCAACAAACCAACAATTAAAACCCAAAGTTATTAAAAAAGTACTAAAAATAGCGTTAAGTATTGTGTTGCTCCTGCTCTTAATGGTGAGCATATTGCTATTGGTGTTTCAGTATAAACCTGTACAAACATGGGCGGCTAAAAAAGCTACTGCATGGTTATCAAAAAAACTGGGTACCGAGGTTGCTATAAAAAGCCTGTATATTAAACCTTTTTCGTCTGTTGTGTTGGAAGATTTTTATGTACTCGACAAACAACGTGACACCCTGGTAAGCACGCCAAAGCTAACAGTTGACCTGTATGGATTCTACCTTTTCAGCAGTATAAAAAACCACAAGATCGATTTTAAACTGATACAACTTGACAATGGTTCCTTCTATTTAAAAAACATGAAGGGCAATGTAACCAATATGCAGTTTATTTTAGATAGCCTAAAATCTACCTCTACGGCAACAACAAAAAGTAAACCCTGGACAATAATATTTGAAAAAACCGCCATTAATAATTTTCATTTCCGTTATAAAAACCAATTAAGGAATGAAAAGGTGAGCGGAATAAATTTTAACGATCTGGACGTAAAAAATTTCAGCGCGGTTGTAAACAATATAGATATAGCCCACCATTTGTTTAAGGGAGACATACAGCATTTAACGCTAAAAGAAAAAAGTGGTTTCTATTTAAAAGATCTCACCACAAATGCCACGGTTGATACCAACCGTATATTGCTGCAGCACATGCTGATTCAAACTCAAAGGTCCGTACTAAAGGATTATTTAAGCGCCAGTTTCAAGTCGTTTAATGATTTTGATGACTTTGTGAATAAGGTGCGTATGGACGGCGATCTTAAATCATCGCATATTTCATCATCCGATATCGCTTATTTTTCCGGCGATTTAAACCGGGTAAACTTTGAGTTGGGTATTAACGGGCACATCCAGGGCCAGGTAGGTAATTTAAAGGCGAAAAATTTAACGATTACCGCCGGCCAGGCTACCTTTATTAAAGGAGATTTTAATTTAAGAGGATTGCCCTACATGAATAAAACTTCTATGGATCTGAAATTTGACCAGTTAGCCACCAACAAAAAAGATCTCGATTTTTTAATTAGCCATTTTACAGGCAAGCCTAACGCTAAAGCGCCCGATATTTTTTCAAAATTTGGCAATATTAGTTTTTCAGGAAAATTTACCGGCTCGCCAAATAACTTTGTGGCTGTAGGCACTTTTAAAACAAAATTAGGAAGGTTAGACCCTAATATTAACCTTAAAATAAATAAAGCGGGAATACCTGCCTATAAAGGTAAAATAAGCGCTTATGATTTTGACCTGGGCACCCTGCTTGATAACAATACCCTCGGCCGTACAACTTTTAACGCTACCATTAACGGCAGCGGCGACGCGCTTAAAAATTTAAATGAAAATGTAAATGCCTCTATCAGCTATATTGATTTTAAAGGTTACCAGTACCAAAACGTAGCGGTAAATGGTACTTTTATAAACAAAAAAATTGATGCCAAGCTTGTCATTAATGATAAAAACATTCACTTTGATGGTATAGGGAGCCTTGACCTTAACCCTGAACTACCGGTATATGATTTTTCGGCAACGATTAAGAACGCACACCTGAATACTTTGAATTTGATTAAAGATACCATTACCCTGAGCACAGAATTAAAAACCAGGTTTTCGGGCAACGACCTTAAAAACTTTGAAGGTAATATACTGCTTTCGCCTATCAGGATAATTGATCCGCGCAATAATTACTTGCTTGATTCGGTATACTTTGCTGCCAGCGGCAAAGGCGACTCAAGGATTATCGCTCTTAAATCAGACGCGCTTGATGGCAGCATTCAGGGTAGTTATGACCTGGCTACGCTGCCTTCGTATTTTAAAACCATTGTTAAAAAATATATACCATCGTTAAACACAGAAATAAGTACGCCTAAACCGCAAAATTTTAAATTTGATCTAAAGTTAAAAAACATAGACCCCCTTACTGCTATTTTCGCCCCCGATATTAAAATACCCGATCAGGGTACTTTTGTGGGTAAATTTAATTCGGCTGATAAAACCGCGACTATTAATGGTTTTATTAAAACTATAACCTATAAAAAAATTGTTTTTCACAACCTTATCCTGGATGAAAGTACAGCCGACAACCAGTTAAGCGTAAACGTATCATTAAGCCGGGTAGACCTTACAGATAGCCTGTTCATTAAAAATATTGATATTAACAATTTTGTAAATAAAGACAGTGTAAAATTCAACGTAAAACTCGCTGATAAAGATGCCACAAACCAGCTCGACCTCTACGGCCTGGTTGAATTTGGCCGTGATACTACAGCCAAACTTAGTTTGCTGCCATCAGACATTATACTGGAGCACCAGAAATGGAGATTGGAGGAACAGGTAAGGATACGGCTGCTCGACAATAAAACACAGGTATCGGGCTTTGAGCTTTCAAACGGGCAGCAAAAAGTATATATAGACGGATTTATTTCTGATCAACCCGAAGATAAATTAAAGGTATCGTTTAACAAGTTTAGCATGGGCACGTTTGATCAGCTCACCAAAACATCTGATATACAGTTAAAAGGAACACTTAACGGCGATGTATTGCTTTCCTCTATTCTTAAAAACCCGGGGGTTGACGCGCATTTGAATATTGATTCATTTAAAATGAATAAAACGCTGGTTGGCAATATAAAGATCGTATCGAGCCTTGACAATGCACGCAGCCGGGCCAATGTAAATTTAAATATATTGAACAAGGGGTTGGAAACACTAAAAATTGGCGGAACTTATTACCTGGGAAGTGGACAAGGTGATAAGCTTGATTTTGATATTAAAATGACCCAGACCGAGGCTATAATTTTTGAGCCTTTTATTAAAACCCTGGTATCAGATGTTAAAGGCACCGTATCTACTAATCTGAAACTAACAGGCTCATTAGCAAAACCTCAATTAAACGGGGATATTACTTTAGATAATACCGGCATTACTATAAATTATTTAAAAACGCCTTATACCCTCAGTGATAAGATTGGCGTAACCAATAGTGTTATCAACATTCATGACCTGGTGTTAAAAGATATACACGGCGGCCAGGGAACTGTTAACGGGACCGTAGACCTAAACAATTTATCAAACCCAACCATTAATGCTGTCCTGAGGGCTAAAAACCTGATGGCTTTAAATACTACATTCAAAGATAATCACGTGTATTTTGGCACGGCCTATGCCACCGGCAAGTTTAGCTTTAACGGGCCTACTGATAACCTGAATATTGATATTAAAGCTACTACAGAGGCGGGTACCGTATTTAACATCCCCTTAAATACATCGTCAACTGTTAGTGATTATGATTTTATAACCTTTAAGAGCCATAAAGATACTACAGGATACACTGCAACTAAGGTAAAAGCATTTAACGGCGTTACACTGAATTTCGATTTAACAGCCGATGAAAAAACCACAGTAATAATAACTACAGACCTGGGCAAACTGACAGGCGTGGGACAGGCAACAAATTTAAACATGCATATAAACAGCCTGGGCGATTTTGATATGGTAGGCAGCTTTTTGATCACCTCAGGTAAATTTGAGTTTACAGCTAAAAACTTTATCAGTAAAAATTTTGCGGTAAACCAGGGGGGCACCATCCGTTGGTCGGGTGACCCGGCGAATGCCGAAATTAACCTGAAAGCCATTTACGAAGTACGTACAGACATTTCACCGCTTTATACTGCCGCTGGTTTTCAGTCGCCTAAAGGTAATGAGCAGGTATTGGTACAGGCCGAGGTGATCCTTACCAAAACACTGTTGCACCCGGATATGGATTTCGATTTTAATTTTCCGACTGACCCTTCAATCAAAGACGACCTGGGAACTTACCTGGCCGATAATAATAACCGAAGCAAACAGGCATTCAATATTATCGCTACAAGGAGCTTTGCCTCAGGAAACAATAATGGCAGTTTAACCAACCAGGTGGTTAATACAGCAAGCACCGCTTTTAGCGAGTTATTTTTCAACAGATTTAACAGTGTTGTAACTCAAAATATTCCTAATGTTGACGTGAACATACGCTCATTTAACGATGCCAGCGCCACAGTTAAAGTTTTTAAAGAGAGACTGATAATTAACGGGAGTTTGTATAATACCAGCGCCAACGGCAACAACCTGTTTAATAACAGCACCAGCTTGTTAAATTCAAACTTTAATAACCTCACGAAAGATTTTGAAACGTCTTATTTAATCCGGGCAAACGGTACGCTTACAGCGCGGTATTCGTACCGGGTTTTAAACACCACCACCTTAAATACTATCGACCAGTTAACTGTTCAATATGTTAATGGTCTGGGGCTGGTTTATCAAAAAGACTTTGATACCCCCTGGGAATTTTTTAGAAGCCTTCTTTTTTTGAAACCGAAGGTTAATACGCCGGCCAATACTGCGCCGTCGCCGGCAAATACGCCAACGCCAACCGCAACCACAACTCCGCTGGTGCCTGGTAACCGGGAAGACGAAGAAAATTAATGATCGCGCAGAATGGTATGATCCATTTTATCCCTTTTGGTTTTAAGGTAAACCTCGTTATGCGGGTTTGGGGCAATTTCAATAGGCACATTCTCAACCACTTCCAAGCCGTAGCCTATCAGCCCGGCCCGCTTTTTAGGATTGTTGGTCATTAAACGCATTTTTGATATACCCAGGCTGCGTAATATCTGCGCGCCAACACCATAATCGCGCTGATCCATTTTAAAGCCTAATTTAATATTGGCTTCAACAGTGTCAAACCCATTTTCCTGCAAATTGTAGGCCTTAAGTTTATTAATAAGGCCAATACCCCGGCCCTCTTGGTTCATGTAAACAACTACCCCCTTGCCCTCTTTATTTATCATTTCCATAGCTTTGTGCAGCTGCGGCCCGCAATCACAGCGGCATGAGCCAAAAATATCGCCGGTAACGCATGAGCTATGTACCCGCACCAACACGGGTTCATCCGGCTCCCAGGTTCCTTTTACCAGGGCAATATGGTGTTCGCCATTATTTATTTGCGTGTAGGCTATCATTTCAAATTCACCCCATTCGGTTGGCAACTTTACAGCGACTTCTTTCTTAATTAAAGTTTCGGTATCTAAACGATAGGCTATCAGGTCTTTTATCGATATAATCTTCAGGTCAAGTTCCTTAGCCATTTGCAGTAACTCGGGCAGGCGGGCCATATCGCCGTTTTCGGTCATTATCTCGCATATTACCCCGGCGGGTTCAAATCCTGCCAGTACGGCAAGATCTATTGTAGCCTCGGTATGGCCGGCCCGGCGTAACACACCGCCGTTTTTTGCTATCAGCGGAAAAATATGCCCGGGCCTTCCCAAATCTTCAGGAGTGGTTGCCGGATCAATCAATGCCATTATGGTTTTTGATCTGTCGGTAGCCGAAATACCCGTCGTACAGCCATTCCCTATCAGGTCGACCGAAACGGTAAAATTGGTTTCGTACGAAGTGGTGTTATGGCTCACCATAGGTTCCAGTTCCAGTTCGTGCGCGCGATGGCTGGTTATTGGCGCGCATACCAAACCGCGGCCATGATGTACCATAAAATTTATTGCTTCGGGGGTAGCGTTACGCGCGGCTGTTAAAAAATCGCCTTCGTTCTCCCTGTCCTCATCATCAACAACAATAATAATTTTACCCGCTTGTAAAGCTTCAACAGCTTCTGGTATGGTATTTAGCATTTTATATGATTTGGTAGTGCTATTTATCTCTGTAATAATGCCATAACAGCAATGGGCTTTAACGCCCCATTAATAATACGCAAATTTATGTGATAATAAAAAAATTAAGGTCGGTTAGATGTAAAGATTATCTGTGAAGATTGGAGATTAAAGATTGAAGATTAGTAATAGCAGAGTTTATAAATTACAAATTCAACTAATCTTTGCTCTACAACCTAACCTTCCGCTTAAACACTTTCACAAAAAGGTTATTAAAGAAACGTTTGTACAAGTCGGTATCAAATATTACAGAATCGTTAGCCGCTTTATAAGAAAGAAATATACCTATAGGCGTTAAAATAATAATAGCTATCCACATACCGATAAAGGGTGAAGCATGACCGGCCTTAACCTCCTTTTCGCCAATAGTTTCAATGATATAATAGATCAGGAAAAATACAACCGAAACCACAACCGGCAAACCAAGCCCGCCCTTGCGGATGATGGCGCCAAGCGGCGCGCCAATTAAAAACAAAGCAAGACACGCTGCCGACAAGGTGTATTTTTTTTGATATTCGACCGAGGCGCTATGTATGTTGGCCGAAGCGTCTTTATATCGCTGGTCGCGGTTTTTCACCAGGTCCTGTACAGAGCGTACTTCGCTAAGCGCGTTTGCCAGGTAGCTTGACTTTTCCATATTGGTCGCATCCTGCATGGGGTTATGCCGGTATTTAATATATTTTTTTACCTCGGTTGATTTAGCTGGTATAGAAAAATACTTAACATAGGCGGTTATCAGCGAGTAATTAACCAGGCGGGTACTGTCTATGAAATGTTGCGTACGCTTCATGGTATCTCTCAACAGTTTCAGGTCCATCATCTGGTAAGCGTTTTTAAACTCGCTTTCAGCTGTCCGCTTAAAGATCAACCCGGTAAGGTCAAGTTTATTTTGTGTCGATTTAAAACGAGACCGTCTAAATTTCTGCCGCGGATTAGTGTTATAGATATTACCACCGGCTTCTTCTTCATATTTTACACCGTCTTCTAGCTCCATGATGAGGTAATGGTTATCATTCGAGCGGTACATTCTACCCTTTTTTGCTATTAGCATATAGTGCGAGTTTTCCTTTGGGTCCGTTGCATAAATAATGATGTCATGCAGGGTTTGCCCGTCGGCATCTTTTCGCATTATTCGAATGGTATAATTGTTAAAACTATTGCTGAATACGCCTTCAGGGAAAAAATTGGCCGATTTTTGCTGACGGGCATCATATAATAAAGAATAGTACTTAAGGTTGGCCTTGGGTAGCATATAATCAGAAAAGAAGAATGTGCCTATGCTTAAAATAAGTACCACTATAAACATGGGATACATGGCGCGGTTTAATGATATACCGGCCGATTTAATAGCCACCAGCTCGTAATTTTCGCCCAAACTGCCATAGGTCATGATAGAAGAAAGCAGTACCGATAGCGGGAGCGCCATTTGCACATTAGTGGCCGAGGCATATAGCATCAGCTCCAATATAATATACCATTCAAACCCCTTACCTATCAGATCGTCGATGTATTTCCATAAAAATAGCATCAGCAATACAAACATTACTATCATAAAGGTCACTAGAAAGGGCCTTATAAATGATTTCAGTAATAAAAGGTGTATCTTCTTCACAGTACAAATTAACGAAACTTTTGCCCTTTTATGCGCCCAGCACACTAACCAGGTATTGCACCTGGTTATCCCATATCAGTTTGCGTTCGCCAATGGTGTCTTCGGTGGCAAAGTCAGTAATACTAAGGGCAACATCGTTGGTAAGATCATCCTGTAGTATTTCCATTTCAAAATAACATTGCGGGTCGTCGTCCATCCATTTAAATCTCACCAGTTTGTTTTCTTTGATAGCCAGTAGTTTTGCTGTTTGCTGCTCGCCGTCCCACGTAAAGGTATAAACCTGGTCGCGTACGCTTACATCGTCAGCAAACCATTGAGTGAGGCCATTGGGCTCATTAAGGAAGGTATATAGTATTCGGGGAGATGATTTTATTTCATACTCAATATTAAATTTTTTCTTTTCAGACATAGGGGTTTATAATTGAAGGCTCACAGGCCGCAATATTAACATTTTTTCTAAAGGAAACGAATTTCTGCTATATTTGCAAACCTTTTTTCGGGGTACCGAAAACG